>DBEZOM010000122.1:0-7059 GCA_048252855.1 Ruminococcus sp. | reverse complement strand
ATTGTGTAACTTTTGGAGGGCAGGACTTAGCCCGAATATGATTAGAATTACAGAGATATAGATAAAAGCCAAACACAGAACTAAAAACGGAGGTCACCGATGAGTCAGACAGAAAAAACAATCGACTATTCTACCTATTCTTCGTACAAAGATACGGTAGCTTCGCTAACTGAGAGCTTGAAAGAGCTGCTTTCGCTGAGCGAGGAGATCTCGCTGAGCCATACGGCGGATTCTATCCGCGAAACCATCGAAAAATCAGCCGACGAGCATTTTGAAGTTGCCATAGTCGGCGAATTCAAGCGCGGAAAATCTACGCTGATAAACGCTATGCTCGGCGAGGACGTACTGCCCGCAGACGTGCTGCCCGCTACCGCTACGCTAAACCGCGTAACTTACAGCGAAGAGCCTTTCGTGCAAGTAGAATATAAAGACGGCAGAAGCGAGCGCATAGATATAGACCAGCTGGAAAACTATGTTACAAAGCTCACGCTGGAATCGGAAGAAGTGGCTGAGACCGTAAAGGAAGCTACTGTTTATTACGATACTAATTTCTGTAAGAATAACGTTGACATCATCGACACTCCCGGTCTGAACGACGACGAGCAGATGACCAACGTTACCCTTTCCATACTGCCGAAGATCGACGCGGCGGTTTTCGTTATCAGCGCAAACTCGCCTTTCTCGCAGTTTGAAAAAGATTTTCTCGAAAAGAAAATGCTTACTTCCGACGTTGGCAAGATAATTTTCGTAGTAAACTGCTTCGGCACATTCTCGCCCGAGGACGAAAACAAGATAGTTGAGACCGTCCGCACCAGAATAACCAAGTATGTAATGGACAAGGCGAAGATGGTAATGGGCGAGGACTCCCGCGAATTTGCCGTTGACAAGCGCAAGATCGGCACGCCCAGAGTAATAGGCCTGTACGCTAAGCGCGCGCTGACCGCTAAGAAGATAGAAGATCAAGGTCTGCTGGAGGAATCGAACTTCCCCGAATTTGAGCGTGCGCTCGAAACTATGCTGACCAAAGACCGCGGTACTATCACCCTCCAAATACTGGCTAACAAGATAACCAACTCGGGTACTGAGATACTGCGCTCGGTAGTAATGCAGGAAAACGCCCTTATGATGGCGAACGACGAATTTATGGAGCGCTACGAAGCCGCTATCGGCGAGATCGACGATATACGCAACAAAAAGCGCGCGGAGTTCGTAAAGATAAACAAGGCCGCTAATCAGGTGTTCTCCGACTTACAGCCAGTGCTCGACAGCTACTGGGAAAACATCGAGGAAGCCGCTATGCAGGTCATCGACAGTTACAGCATGACCTCCGACGACTTCAAGCGCGACAAGCTAAAGATAGTTACCGGCAAGATGACCGAAAAGATAAAAGAGAGCATAGAGGACAGAGCGCAGCTTATCTGCGAGCAGATACAGAACAACATCAACGTTGCCGTAAGCTGCGAGGCGGAAAGACTGCAAAGCTTCGAGGACGAATTCTTCGAATCCGTAACCAAAATACAGGAAATGTTCGTTATGCCCGATAAGATCTCGAAAAACGGCACGGCTGCCGATAAGGGCATAGGCGCGGCGCTCGGCTCGTTCGGCGTGGGCGCGGCGTTCTTAGGCTTCCGCGAAGCGGGCGTAAAGGGCGCTCTGCTGGGCGGAGTTACCGGCTTAGTAAGCTTTTCTTCGATATTCTTCACCACCGTGCTGGCGCTCTCGCCCGCATGGCCCATAGCCCTCTGCCTTATGGCGGTAGCGGGTCTGGCAGGCACATTTACAGCGGGCTTCGCGGTAGATAAGCTGCTGGTGAACGAGAGGATAGATAAGTACAAGAACAACTTCAAGACGCAGGTGAAAAAGCAGTTCCACGAAATGCGCCTGAACAACGACTTTACCGAAACAGTCCGCCGCCAGGTATTCTCGGCATTTGAAGGACTGAAAGGCAAGATCGAGACCGAGACCGAGATCATACTGCGCGACACGCAGGAGACCCTCGACAACCTCAATTCGCTCAAGACTGAGAAGAACAATATATCCGAGCGCGAGATGGACAGACTGCACAGCATAGCCGAAAAGGCGAGCGCGATAGTTTCCGACGCATACGCTGTAAGAAAGGTAATATCCGACTCGCTGGATAACGCGGCTGAAAACGCTGAAAATAACGAAGCCGTATAAGCGATACTGACCAAGAAATTACAGGAGGAAAGCAAACATGAGTGATACCGTTTCATCGGTAAACCCGCTTTTGTCGATAGATACAGATTTCCGCAGCTATCTGAACGCTTATACACGCTCTTTCCAGAACCACGTTATAGACGGTCAGCTCGATTACGCCATCGACTCAGACTTCGCCGTAAGGCAAAAGCTGATAGGTCTTTCGGGCTGGGGAAAACTTTCTAAGGCAATAAACGGCACGGATATTTCCGCCGAGGCCAAGCACCTTTTCTTAAAGTGCGAGCAGGCGGGCGCGCTGAAATATCCCGAGATATACGACGTACTAAAGCAGTGCAGCGAGCGCTTAGAGCTCAACCTGCCGATAGTGCTGGTGCGCAAGGACTACGAAAAGCCGCTGATATACTCTATAGCCAGCGACCTTATCGAGCCGAGCATAGTTATTACAAAAACGCTTTTTGATATGTGCAGCAAGGAAGAGCTGGAGCTGCTCATAGGCAGCGAGTGCGGCAGGATACAGAATAACCACTGCATCTACAACTGGGCTTTCACATATCTAAATTACAATAAGGACGCCTACAAGCCCTCTGAACGCTCGTACAAGGGCGCGGTGAACAGCCAGATAGTAGGCGCGCTGATAGACTGGATACGCTTTGCCGACATAACGGCGAATCGCGCGGCTATGATCTGCATGACTAACCCCGGCAGATATATAGACGTATCATGCGGGCTGCTGAAAAAGGGCTACACCGATTTTTACGGCAGAAAGCAGGAAAACGCCGACGCCGAAAAGCTGATGCAGATCTCGGCGGCGAACCACACTACCGCGGCGCGCAGCCTAAAACCTGCGGCTGCTCTTACCGACTTAGAGCGCAAGATAGTCGCTTCGGCCGAGTACCTCACCTGCGATTCGCTGTTTACATGGCGCACCGACCTCGAGGCTGCCGATTCACACACCTGCACGGGACAGATATGCGATGTGCGAAGCAATATAATTCTGGCGGGAGGGCAGTGATATGAGCGAGATCAACGAATACTCAAACGTAAACGCCCACGCCGATATAGAAAAGATCCGCGCGATAACCGACAGCATTGCCGAGGATAAAGAGCTTGCCTCGATACTGGGGCATGATTTTACCGAGAGCCTCAGCGACTGGAAAACGCTCATCGGCAAGCGCAGTTCCGAGCCTTTTACACTGGTGATACTAGGCGACTTCAAGCGCGGCAAGAGCACTATAATCAACGCGCTGCTGGGCAGAGAGATAGCCCCCTCGAACGTTTCGCCCGAAACGTACACGATAAACGAGATCTCTTACGGCGAGGAGAGGGAAGTTACCGCCGTACTGGAAAACGGCCAGCGCGTGCCGCTGCAAATTGGCGATATTACGCGCGACAGACTTGAAGTTTTGATGAAAATGTTCCCCGCTAAGGTGGAATATTTGGATATACGCGACAACGCACCGATACTCAAAGAGATACGCATAGTTGACACGCCGGGCCTTTCCGACCTCGACGACCTCGACAGGCAGGTAACGGAATATTTGGTGAATGCCGACGCTATAATGTACGCGGCTTCCAGCCTGCTGCCATTCTCTGAGTCGGAGCAGATGTATTTGGCTTCGCACGTTCAGCCCCGCCGCTTCGGTATGCTGTATGTGCTGGTAAATATGATCGACGCGCTCAATTCTCAGAGCGATGTGGACAAGATAATGCGCAGATTCAAAACGCTCTGCGAAAAGATAGTGCCGAACGCTTTCGTTTACGGCATAAGCGGCGCGGACGAGCTTCGCCGCAAGACCGGCGCGGCGCGGCTTCCTGATAAGGGCACCAAGGAATTTTACGAAACGCAGTTCATGCAGTTTGAAATGTCGCTGCAGCGCGATATTATCCTTAAAAAGGATATTATCCGCACCGAGCGCGTGCTCACTATGCTGGACGATATGGTGAGCGAGACCAGCGCGAAGCTGCATATGTTCTCGGAAATGGCTGAGATGGACTATAAAAAGCTGGAGGATAAAGAGCGCGGCTTCGACGAGCAGTGCAGCCAGCTTTCGGCGGCGCTGGAAGAGTGTAAGCCGGTGCTGCACCTCAGCATGACGGAAATGCAGCAGGAAGCGGAAAGCTGGATGTACGAATTTTTCGCCAAACTGCGCAAGAGCATACTCGAATGCCGCAGCAAGGACGCGGCGGGCAACGACATTTATTCATCAGAGGACATCGAGAAATACTTCTACTCCTATCTTATGGAAAAAGTGGGTGAGGCTTACCGCACCTGCATAGAGTACCACCGCGACAAGATGAAGGAAACGGTGGACAAGCTTAGCCGCCAGCTAGCGAAAAAGCTGGGTCTGGAAGACCTCTCGCAGGTAACGCAGGTCACCTCGGTAGACCGCATAATGCGCTCGCTGGGCAAGAACGTTATGCGTCAGGTAATGGGCGTAAAGCTTTTCGGCACGTCTGAAACGTTCCCGCCCGCCACCATGACGGCTTTCAGCAAGATACTCGGCAAGAAAAAGCAGACCGACATTATAGATATAGCGCTGGAAAATTACGACGATATACGCCTTAACATCGTAAAGGACATAAAGAACGTATATCAAGATCTGGAAGTGAAAGCGCTGCAGCAGCTCGACGGCATCTACCAGTATCAGGCGGAGCTGGGCAAGGAAGCGCTTGGCCACGCAAAGCAGATAATGGAAAGCTACGACAGCGCGCAGATAGGCGGCACGCTGAAAGCGGCTATCGACAAGCTTTCGGAAGCTTCGGACATTCTGAAAAAATACAAGCAGGTATAAATCCCTGCGCAAGTGCGAATATAGAAAGAGCCGATCTGTCGGGAAATGGCAGGTCGGCTCTTTTTTGTGTGTATGTGCATAAAAATAAGGCGGACAGTTTATAGCTGTTCGCCTTTTGCATTTAAAAATTATCAGTCGGCAGCGCTTTCGGTCATGTCAGCGGCGGGGGTGTTTACTGCGAGAGCCGCGGTAGCCTGATCGTGCCAAGAAGGCTCCTGCTCGGGTATTTCGGCAAGCTCGTAATTTCCGGTAAGCTCGTTGAGAACGTAAATATCAGCCGACTTTGAGTCCTTAGCTATGGTAGCTACTTTATTGTAAAGCTTTGACTTATATGTATAGAACTCGAAGATGTAGCATTTCTTTTTGCCGTCGGCGGTCTTTATTTTTTCAAGACCCGTGTAGCCGTACATTTTCTTTCCGCTGGTATCGGGGAAAAGCTCGGAAGAAGCTTCGGTAACGTAATCGAAATCGGCCTCAGCCTCAGCGGGAAGCTCGGTAAACTCGGTATCGGGCAGCGACTCAGTGCCCTGCGTGGTGGTCTCGGCAACGGTTTCCGCTACTTTCTGCGGAGCTGCCGCCTTTTTGGAAGATGTATCAGAGCAGGAACAAAGCGCCATTGCTGCGGAAAGCGAAACGGCTGTTGCAACTATTAAAGCTTTCAGTTTCATTTTATATACTCCTTGTTAA
Source organism: Ruminococcus sp. (assembly GCA_048252855.1). Taxonomy (GTDB): domain Bacteria; phylum Bacillota; class Clostridia; order Oscillospirales; family Ruminococcaceae; genus YE71. The sequence goes on along the minus strand of DBEZOM010000122.1, from coordinate 1,402 downwards.
TTAAGTACCTATATAGTACAACGTCATAACATACCTACAATTTTTCAACGTATAAGAGTATATCACAAAACTTTTTCATTGTAAAGGAGAGTAAAAGTTTTTTTACAAAAAAATTCCGATTACAACAAAAACGCTATAATCGGAATTATGTTTTTATGCAATTTCACAAGTGATAGTTACATTCTGTAACATATCGCGAGCCGTTCCCGCATTAGACCGGCAGGTGATGAAAAGCTTCTTTTTAGTCGTACTCAACAACGTCGAGCCAGCGCATGAGGAACTCCTTCTCGCTCTCGATACCCTTGTCGAGTTGTGCGGCGGCTACGATAGGAAGCCACTGCTGAACGTATTTCTTTGAAGTGCCGCTCTTCTGGCAGTATTTCTGGAGGTACATATCAGCGTACTGCGGACGTTTCAGCGAGAAGAGCAGGTAGGTCTTGGCTACGTCGGCAGAAGCGTTGCCCTGGCGAGCCGAACCCCAGTTGAGAACGTAAGTGCCGTCGTCGTTAAGTATTACGCAGTCGGGGCTGAAATTGTTGTGGCAAAGCTTTATGTGCTTCGGCATAGAGTCGAGTCTGGTGAGCAGCTCGTATTTTTTGATCTCGTCGATCTGGCCGAGCGACTTTATCTGGCGCGCAAGCTTGTCTTTCAGCTTCGAGAGCAGCGGCATATACTGCGCGTGGATCTCGCACTGTATGTCTACCAGCTTGTCGATGTACATTTCAGCCTTATCGGGATTTTCGTCGATGAGCTGGCCCAGCGTCTTGCCGTTTATCCAGTCCATAGAGATAGCCCATTTGCCGTCTATCAGCGAAACCTCGTGCAGTACGGGCATCTTTATGCTTGAAAGACCGAGGGTAGTTTCAACTCTTGCGTGGGTAAGCGCTGCGTACAGGCACTTTTCCTTGTATTTTTCATCTTTGTAAACTCTTACAGCAAGTCCGTCTGATTCGTAAACGTCGTAAATATCGCCTGAGGCTACAAAATTTTTCAGTTCCATAAGTCATATCTCCTTTTCATGACGAATTAAATTTATCAGGCAAAGCGTAAATGTTAGATTTAGTTGTGTAATCTGACGATTTATGTTCGCTTGATTTATCATGTCTATATTATACTACACTTTTTCCGATTTGTCTAGTCTTTTTTGTGCAAAATGATATTGTTTACATAAAGTTAAGCAACTATATAATGAAAAGACATATTTACGGCGAGAGTGAAAACTGTGTGAAAAGAGCGGGTAATAAAATAGTAAAGATTTATTGTGCAGAATGACGAATGATTTTTGTCTAAGTTCTATAATTCCTGCGAGCTTATTTGTGAATAATAGATATAATTCGGGGCAAAATGACTTAAAAAGCTGTGAGTTTGACAGATTGACAAAAAAATAACAATCTGCTATAAT
>DBEZOM010000121.1:0-16624 GCA_048252855.1 Ruminococcus sp. | reverse complement strand
GAGATATACAGCAAAGCTTGTTGGTTTATATGGGTATTGCTGTAAAATAGATCAATTATGAGGGGAATTATCTATGAAAAAAATGAGAAAAGGCTTTACACTGGTCGAGCTAGTGGTAGTTATCGCCATCATCGGCGTGCTGGCGGCAATACTTGTACCATCTATGCTCAATTATGTAAAGAAATCCAGACTGAAAACAGCAAATGCGAACGCAAAAACTGCCTACAACGCTGCGGCTGAGTACATCGCCGAAGCGGAAACGCAGGGCAAATCGCGTTCAACAGCAATGAGCGATTTCACCGGAACGACCTGGACATCAGCCACAGACCTGCAAAACACCGGCAAGCCGGGCGACAAGATCATCTCAGATGTGCTTATCGAAAACGGCGACGAAGCGGGGGGCGTATGCGTGTTCACACAGATACTGCAATCCACACGCGAATCGTCGCTCATCGTGCAGTGGGGCAAGACCGCGACCGACGAAATGATAGGCCAGTACCCCGACGCTGTACAGTGGGACAGATGGAAAAATGACCACAATATTTTCCACTTCGGTACATACATCGCGCCGCGCCGCGTTGGTACAGACGGTTAAAAATTACAGACCTCCAGACCTCGCAGAGATGCGGGGTCTTTTTTTTGCGCAAAAAAGCAGGCGTTGCGCGCGCCTGCCGTTGGATTTTGATTTGAATTGATTTTGATTTACCAGCCGACGATCATGCCGACCACCGCGAAGTAGTGGAAAACGCTGCCTGCAATGGTGAACAGATGCCAAACCGAGTGGAAATACTTCTTCTTTTTCTTGACGTAGAAAATCACGCCGACGGTGTAGAAAAGTCCGCCGATCAGCAGGAACCAGAGCGAAAGCGGGCTGACTTTTTGCAGCATAGGCTTGATCGCAATGACGATGACCCAGCCCATAGCTATGTAGCAGACGACAGAGGGTTTGCGAAATTTCTCAAGGTCGATGGAGTTGAACACGATGCCGAGCACCGCCGCGCCCCAAACTATTCCGAAAAGCACCCAGCCGAGCGCACCGCGAAGCGGCACGAGCGTTATCGGCGTGTACGTTCCCGCGATGAGGAAGAATATCGTGTTGTGATCCATAATTCGGAAGAACGCTTTCGCGCGCGGGTTTGTGATTGCGTGGTAAAGTGTGGACATTGTGTAAAGAGTTATAAGCGAAGCACCGAATATCGCCGAGCTGACAACGCCCCAAGCGTCGGAGTGGATAGCGGCGAGCACGATGAGCACCACAGTTCCCGCGATGGAGAGCCCTCCGCCGACACCGTGCGACACGGAATTAAATATCTCTTCGCCGAGCGTGTAACGTTTCGCGCTCTGCGGTTTTGCAGTTTCCATAAATATACATCTCCTTTAGGGCAAAAACCCCTATCATAATAATAGCACGTTTGCGGCGGCGTGTCAACCGACGAAATCCGAAAACTGTGATAAAATACCGTTGCCAAACCGCGATTTTTGTGCTATAATAGTAGTAGCGAATTTATCGGGAAAGAGGTCGGCGGCTATGGGTCGGGAATGGTTCAAGCGGCTTTTTGGAAAATCTAAGAAAAATACGTCCGAAAGTGAGGACGAGCCGGCAAAGGCGGTGGCCGTGAGTGCGCCGTTGCAGATACCTATAAATACCGATAAAACCACTAAAAAGGATAACGACCTGTATCTGAAAGTCAGCTTTGCGACAGATGTCGGCAAGCGGCGGGCTAATAACGAGGATAATTTCTACATAGACGGCAAATATCGCCATATTTACGGCAAAAACGAGAGCGATTCATACATCGAACTGACCACGGAAACGCACCTTTACAGCGTTTTTGACGGCATGGGCGGCGAAGCATTCGGTGAAACAGCTTCGGCGCTCGCCGCCGCGCGCATGGAGGGCATGACAGACATCTTCAAAAACGCCGCGTCCTCCGACCTGCCCTACTACATGAACGAGTACACCCGCGCCGCAAACGATGCGATCTGCGATATGTGCGCCGAGCGGGGCTCGCGCGGGGGCAGCACTTTTGCGGCGGTGTGTGTGAAGGACGGACAAGCATTTCCATTTTATATCGGTGACAGCAGAATTTACCTGTACGATGAGGGCACACTTTTACAGATAACGGAAGATCAGACACTTGCCGTGCGCAAGATCAAGGCGGGCGTTTACACTGCGGACGAAGCGGAGAACAGCCCCGACCACCATAGATTGACAAGTTTTCTTGGCGCTGACAGCGGCGGCATGGGGCTAGACCCGCAACCGTGTATGCCCGTGCCGGCAAAGGCGGGCGTGAAACTGCTGATCTGCAGCGACGGGCTGACGGATATGTGCAGCCGCGAGGAGATCGCGCAGACGCTTTCGCAGACCGCGGACTGCAAGAATGCGGCGCGTGCGCTGGCTGAAAAGGCGCTCAAAAACGGCGGAATGGACAACGTTACCTGCATAGTTCTGGAATTTGAGGAGCTATTTGGCGGTGCATATGAGGATAATTGCGATATAGAGGAAAAGGAGTAAAAATATGTATCACGGATTGATAGATGTGCCGACGTTTGCATACTTTGATTTCGGCAATATATGGATGGGAAGTCTTCTGGGCGACATGAATTACAGGATAGAGCCGCTGAAAAAAGCCGAGCCGCCCGCGCTGAAAGTCAGCGTTTGGTACGGCGAGATATGCTTTGAACTCGCGAAGATCTCGACGGAATTTGAGGAAGAATTTTCCGATGATGGATACCAGCGGGTGATCGCGAAGATAAACGAACTGGCGGCGGAGTACAGAAAAAAGCTGAACGAGCCGCGAAATTGACAATCGAAAGCGAAATTTATGCCGAGCCGACAAAAGCTCGGCTTTTTTATTTAACAAAGTGTACAAAATGTGAAAAAGCCATTGAAAACACTCGTCAAATGTGCTATAATAAAAGAGAGTATGCAGATACGCGGCGCAGAGCCGCTTTGACCGCAGATAAAAGATCTAAGGAGGTTGTATATCATGAAAAACAAGGTAACTGTAAACATATATGGCAGAAGCTACCCTATGATGACCGACGAGAGCGAGGAGTACACCCAGCGTCTGGCAAACACGCTGAACGAGCGCATGAAGGCGCTTCAAGCGGCGAAACGCACCCTTTCGATACAGGACGCGGCGGCGATAATCTCGCTGGAATGTCTTGATGAACTTGTTAAAAATAAGCAGACTGAGAAAAATATACGCACGCAGATCAGCGCCTACGTCGAATCGGCGAACGACGCGCACGACGAGTGCGAGAAGCTGAAAAAAGAGGTCGAGCGCCAGCGCGAACGCATCCGCCAACTGGAGAGCGAAGTGAAGCTGCGCACGAAATTTGCGGTCGATGAGAGCACCGCCGAGCAGATCTTGAAGAGCAGCATCACCGGCGCGCTGGGTCTGCCGCCGAAAAAGTGATGACGGAGATACTTTCGCCTGCGGGCGGGCCTGAGCAGCTTTTTTCGGCGGTGCAAAGCGGCGCGGACGCAGTGTATCTGGGGCTGAAACGCTTCAGCGCGCGCGGTTCGGCGGTGAATTTTGACGAGCAGCAGCTCAAAGAAGCAGTAAGTTTTTGCCACCAGCGCGGCGTTAAGGTCTACGCAGCGGTGAACACGATGCTTTTTGACGGTGAGCTTGCCGACTGCGCTGAAACGCTGCGGATACTTTGCGAAACGGGCGTTGACGCGGCGATCGTGCAAGATTTGGCGATCGCGGAACTGGCGCAAAGCTGCTGTCCCGAACTCGAACTGCACGCCTCGACGCAGATGACCCTGCACTCGGCGGCAGGTTGCGAGTTTGCGCGGCGGCTGGGCTACACGCGCACGGTGCTTTCGCGCGAGCTGCCCGCAGACGTGATAAAAGAGCTTTGCAAGCTGCAAAATATGGAAATTGAGATCTTCGTACACGGCGCACTGTGTATGTCCGTTTCGGGGCAATGTCTGATGAGCGCAGTGGTCGGCGGACGAAGCGCCAACCGCGGCATTTGTGCGCAGCCGTGCCGTTTGCCATGTTCAGTAAAAAAAGGCAGACAAGACCATGTACTTTCGCTTAAAGACATGAGCATTTTGCACGATCTGCCCAAACTGGCTGAATTTGGCGTAGATTCGATGAAGATCGAGGGCAGAATGAAGCGTCCCGAGTACGCCGCGCTTTCGGCGAACTGTGCAAAAAAGGCGCTGGCGGGCGAGGATTACGACGAGCGCCTGCTGGCGGACGTGTTCTCGCGCGGGGGCTTCACTGACGGCTATCTGAAACGCCGCACGGGCGCGGAAATGTTTGGCACGCGCACCGCCGAGGACGCCAAGACTGCCGCCGCCGCCTACCCCGCCATTCACGAGCTTTACCGCCGCGAATACAAGCGCGCGCGTCTGGATATTGCCGCCGAGGTGCGCCGCGGCGAGCCTTTGCACATCACGGCGACGGACGAGAACGGTCTGCGGGCGGAATTTATCGGCAAGGTTCCCGAACAGGCGCGCAACAAGCCCTGCGACGAAGCGTTTTTGTACAAGCAACTGGGCAAACTGGGAGATACTTACTTTGAACTGAGCGATATGCACTGCGAAATTGACGACGGTCTGGCGGTCGCGGCGGGTGAACTGAACGCTGCGCGCCGCGAACTTTGCGAAAAGCTGAGCGCTCTGCGCGAGGAGCATTTTTCACACCGCGTGGATTTTGCGCTGAATATCCCGAAGCCCGAGCCGCGCGAGCGCGATTTTGGCAAGCCGAAGCTGCGCGTGAACGTCTGTAAAGCGGAGCAGCTTGCCATGCTCGACCCCGAGAATATCGAGATCGCGTGGGTGCCGTTAGATATGAACGAGATCAAAAAGGCTGCGGAACGCTTCCCTGCCGAGAAGCTTGGTGTGGCGATGCCGCGATTTACGTTAGATGAAAATAGTCAGACCGCGCTGCTTGAGCAGGCAAAATATGCGCATATTCAGCACGTTTTATGCACAAATTATGCACACATTATAACTGCGCAAAAACTGGGGCTTACCCCTCACGGGGCAGCGGGGCTGAACATTGCGAACTCGCTCGCGCTCAAAAAGCTGCGCGAATTTGGCGTTGCGGACGCGGTTATCTCGCCCGAGATGAAAGCCTCGCAGATCAGCGCGCTCTCGCCCGAAATACCCATCGGCGCTGAGGGTTACGGCAGGCTGCCGCTCATGCTGACGGTCAACTGCCCTACACGCGCGGCGGTCGGCTGCAAAAAATGCACCGGCGCGGTCTACGACAGAACGGGCAGGCGCTTCCCGATAAAGTGCTCGAAACGGCTCGGATACACCGAGCTGCTCAACTCCGACCTGCTCTGCATATCGGACAAAATGGCAGATTTTCGCGCGGTGGATTTCGTGCAGATCGAGCTTTATGACGAGTCGGCGGAGCGCGCGGCGGAAGTTGTAAATATGTTCAAATATCAAAAGCAATGTACTGCGGTGAACGGTGAAACCATAACAAGAGGTTTGTATTACCGTGGATTGAAAGGATAAATATGAAGTTAAAATTCAAAAAGATGCGTGAGGGCGCGGTTATCCCGAGGCGCATGACGGCGCGCAGCGCGGGCTGCGATCTTACGGCTTGTCTGGAGAGCGCTGTCACCATCGGCGCGGGCGAAACTGCCATGATACCTACGGGCGTGGCGGCGCAGCTTGATTGCGAGGGCGAGTACGTTTTGCTGGCTTACGCGCGCTCATCGCTGGCGGCGAAGCACGGGCTTGCACCCGCGAACTGCGTCGGCGTTATTGACATGGATTACCGCGGCGAGATCTTTATACCGCTGCACAATTCTTCCAAAGAAGCTTACACGGTGCAAAACGGCGAGCGCATAGCGCAGCTTGTGGTGACGCCCGCGGTGTTCGCCGAGATAGAGGAATGTGAAGAGCTTACCGATACCGCGCGCGGCAGCGGCGGATTCGGAAGCACGGGAAAGTACTGAACGAACTGAACGAGAAGGAATATTCTATGAAAATATACAATGTTAAAATATTTACACTTAACAAAGCCCGCTCGGTCATCGAAAAGGGCTGGGTGGAGATAACTGAAGGCAAGATCACCGCCGTGTGCGCGGGCACGCCCGCCAGCTTTGAGGACGTTGACATCGACGGCGGCGGCGCGGCGCTCTACCCCGGCTTCATCGACGCGCACACGCACGTTGGCCTGACCACGAACGGCGTCGGCATCGAGAGCGAGGATTTTAATGAGGAGAGCGAGCCCTGCTCGGCGCAGCTAAGGGTCATCGACGCGATAAACCCCTTCGACGAATCGTTTGAAAAGGCGCGAAACGCGGGCATAACCTCGGTGCTGATCTCCCCCGGCTCGATGAACCCCGTGGCGGGCGACATCGTGGCAGTTTCCACCGACGGCAGGCGCATCGACAGTATGCTTCTGCGGCGGGTGGGCATAAAATTCGCGCTCGGCGAGAACCCGAAAATGACATACATGAACCGCGACGAAACGCCCTGCACCCGCATGGCGATCGCCGCGATAATCCGCGAAGCGCTGCTGAAAGCGCAGAGGTACATGGCGGACAAAGAAGCCGCCGAGAGCGAGTCTGACCTGCCTGAGCTTGACCCGAAGAGCGAGGCGCTGATACCCCTGCTGCGCGGCGAGCTGAAAGCGCACTTCCACTGCCACCGCGCGGACGACATCTTCACTGCCCTGCGCATAAGCCGCGAATTTGGGCTGGACTATGTGCTTATACACTGCACCGACGGCCATCTGATAGCGGGCGAACTGGCGCTGGAGAACGCCTCGGCGGTAGTCGGCCCGATAATCTGCGACCCCTGCAAGCCGGAACTTGCCAACATCACCCCGAAAAACGCGGGTCTGCTGGCGCAGCACGGCGTAAAGACCGCCATCTGCACCGACCACAGCGAAACGCCGATAGAGTACCTGCCGCTGACGGTGGGCATAGCGGTGAAAAACGGCATGACATTCATGCAGGCGCTGGAAGCCGTGACGATAAACGCGGCGGAGATAGGCGGTATAGACGACCTCGCAGGCTCGATAGAGGCGGGCAAGCGCGCCGACATGGTGATATTCGACGGCAGCCCGTTTGAAGTTATGAGCGAACCGAAGCTCGTAATGATAAACGGCACTCTTATCAAGTACCGCAAAGAGATAAGATACTAAAACGGAATTTGCAGAAAAGGATTGAATATAATATAATGAGAGAGATAGATGTAAGCGTAGTAACGCAGACGGTAAAAGAGCTTTGCATTAAGGCTAACCGCGTGCTGCCGCAGGATATGTGCGATTGCATAAAGCGCGGCGCGGCGGCGGAAAAGTCGCCCGTAGGTAAGGGCGTTTTTGACGACATTCTCGATAATCTGAAAGCGGCTGAGCAGGAAACTCTGCCCATCTGTCAGGACACGGGCATGGCTGTTATTTTTATGGAGATAGGTCAGGACGTGCACTTCGTCGGCGGCGACCTTGAAGAAGCTGTAAACGCGGGCGTTTCGGCGGGCTACACTGACGGTCTGCTGAGAAAATCGGTAGTTTCCGACCCGCTGGAGCGCGTGAACACGGGCGACAACACCCCCGCAGTGCTGCACATAAAGATAGTTGCCGGCGAGGGCGTGAAGATAGTCTGTGCGCCGAAAGGCTTCGGAAGCGAGAATATGTCGCAGCTCAAAATGATGACCCCCTCCGTTACGCGCGAAGAGATAGTTGACTACGTTGTGAACGTATGCGCGCAGGCAGGCTCTAACCCCTGCCCGCCCATAGTGATAGGCGTTGGCATAGGCGGCGACTTTGAGAAATGCGCTTACCTTGCGAAAAAGGCGCTCTGCCGCCCCGTTTCGCAGCGCAACCCCAAGCCCCTCTACGCCGAGCTTGAACAGCAAATGCTTGATAAGATAAACAAGCTGGGCATAGGCCCGCAGGGCTTTGGCGGCACGCAGACCTGCCTTGCCGTAAACATCGAGCAAGCCCCGACGCACATCGCGGGTCTGCCCGTTTCGGTAAACGTGGGCTGCCACGTTACCCGCCACGCCGAAGCCGAGATCTGATAACACTCGGAACGGCTGTACTATTTGTAAAGGAGAACGCAGCTTTTGAAAAGATTTCTGCCCGCCAAGAGGGCGATGCTTATGTTTTATCTGCTCATAGCGGCAGCGGGCGCGGCGCTGAACGTGGTGATATACCGCTACGTCACAATGCTGCCCGAAGAGCTGGTAAAAATGATCGCGGCTGCGGTATGGGTGCTGATACTGCTGATAGCGGTGATCGTGATACCCCATTATTTTCTGCACGCCAAGGTCATAATCACTAAAAACGAGATAGCTACCTCGGGCGGCTTTATATTTCTAAAGAACGACTATATGCCGATAAGCTCGATAAAATCAGTATCGGTGATAATAACGCCGCTGGGGCGGTTCACGGGCTTTAACTTCGCCGTGATAAACGCCCTCGGCGCGCGCATACTGATATGCTTTATGCGAAAAAACGACCTTACCGAGATAGCGGAAACTATAAACGCGCTTATCCGCAGCCGCGAAGAGCCGCAGGAAACGCACCGCCACGCGCCCAAAACGCGCAGGCAGCCGCAAAAGCGCGCGGATAACCATAACAATAACCATGAGCATGAGCAAAATACCAACAACGAAAATAAAAAGAGCGGGGGCGCGGGGGCTGTATGACTAAGCTGAAATATAAAATGCGCCACGGCTTCCGCGCCGCGGTATCGCACTTCTTCCGCCACCGCCAGCACCCTATAAAAATGCTGGACTACACCTCGAAGAACTTGTGGCTGCTGCTGATACCGCTTACCAAGTACCTGATAGCCTCGCGCTTCGATTTTCAGAGCTGGATACGCACAAACTGGGTAGACATACTCTCGATCTCAGGCATTTTTGCGCTGGCGGTACTGCGCTGGATATTCGTGCGCTTCACGATAGAGAGCGACGGCATAACGGCGAACACGGGGCTTTTCGGAATAGTGCGCACAAAAGTTTACTACAACGAGATAACTACGCTTTCGTTTTGCCAAAGCTGGATAAACCGCCCCGTAAAGGCTTACACCATGTACATCGAAACGAACGCGAGCACGCTTTCGAGCGAGGATATGCGGCTTGTTATCTCAAAGCGCAACGCCGACCTGCTTTTCGACTTCGTGCGCGACAGCGAGGAAAGCGCGCCGAAAGTGACCTTCTCGCCGCGAAAGACCCACCTGCTGGTATTCTCGCTGCTGTTTTCATCGGCGCTTTCGGGAATGCTGCTGTACGGAATGTTCATGTTTGAGGCATACAAGATAATCGGTCTGGAATTTGAGCAAAAGCTTATGCTGAGGGTAAACAGCGAGCTTACGCGGATAGATTCGCGGCTTTTCAGGCTATCGCAGACTATACCCAAAGCGGTGCTCGCGCTGGCGGGCTTGGTGATAGGCGGCTGGCTTATCTCTTTTATAGCCACCCTCGCGCGGCACTGGTCATTCACCATATCGCGCACGGAAGATCAGCTGCTGGTAAAAAGCGGAGTGCTGATAAAGCGCCGCCACATAATCAACCGCAGCAAGATAAATTACTACGACTTACAGCAAACGCTGCTTATGAAAGCGTTTAAAATATGCTCGGTAACGCTGGACTGCACCGGCTACGGAAAATCGCGCCGCGAGATCTCAGCGCTGATACCGATAACCACTTATCAGCAGATGAACGCCTCGCTGAAAATGCTCGTGCCCGACCTGCCGAAACCGCGGCCGGAGATAAAAACGGGCAGGGCGAACATCAGCGACTTTGTATGGACGCCTATGATAGTATGCGCCATACCGCCCGCCGCGCTGCACATACTGAACAAGTATGTAAGCATATGGCGGCAGGAATTCAACATACTGCTTGTCATCATAACCATACCGCTGATATGGCTGATAATAGTAAAAGTAGCCGCTTCGTTCAACACCTCGGTAGGCTTTAACGAAAACGGCTGCGCTATGAGCTACTGCAAGCTGTACCAGTTCCACAAGGTATTTCTGCCAAAAGCGAATATCAGCAAGATTAGCATAAGCAGAACGCCTTTTCAGCTTCTCAACAACAGGTGCACGCTTATGATATACACCTGCGGCGAGAAAGAAAAATGCCATAAAATGAAATTTATGCCCTACGATGAGATAAAGAAGATATGTCTGCGCGAGGGCTACATCATGTTTGAATAAAAAGGGGTGACGGAATGGCAAAGTATGAACAGAGCATGGAGGGTATGCTCGACGTATTTTTGTTTGAAACAAACGAGCTGCTGGAAAAGCTCGACGAAATACTTATCCGCACCGAGTCAGACACGCTGGGCGAGGAGGACGTGGGCGAGATATTCCGCATAATGCACACGGTAAAAGGCTCGGCGGCGATGATGGGTCTGCACAACGTTTCAAAGCTGGCGCACTCGCTGGAAGACCTATTCTCGATAATTCGCGAAGACCCGAACGTGCAGTTCGACAAGCCCGCGCTTTACGAGCTGCTGTACGCGGGCTCTGACGGAATGAAGAGCGAGATAGAAAATCTTTCAGACGAAAGCGTGCCGCTTACCGACTTCACCGAGCAGATAGCGAAAAACCGCGCGTTTGCGGCGGCTATGAAAGGCGAAGCCCCCGCGGCCGAGGCCGCCCCGCAACAGAGCGCAGGCGAAGCGGACGGCGTATTCACGGCGGAGGACGGCGATGACGTGCTGGCTTTCCGCGTGATGTATCAGTCAAGCTGCCTAATGCCCTCTATCCGCGCGATGGTGCTGCTGAAACATCTGAAATCGGTGTGCGAGCTTGTAAGCACCATACCCGCCGACCTCGACGCAGACAGCGCGGGCGACGAAATATCGGCAAAGGGGCTTGTTATAAAAGTAAAGGCAGCTTCGCCCGAAGCGGTGCTCGAAAAGCTGAAAAACGGCATAAACGTAGAAAACGCCGTGCAGATACAGCGTCAGGCGAAAAAGGCTGAGCCTGCGCCGACCCCCGCGCCCGCGCAATCCTCACAACCTGCGCAGCCGCCGCAAGCTGCAAAGCCCGCAGCGAAACCCTCTGCGCCCGCACCTACCGCCGCAAAAAAGCACGACGACAAGAGCGGCGCTATGATCTCGGTAAAGCTGGAAAAGCTCGACAGGCTTATGACCCTCGCGACCGAGATAGTAATAGCCGAATCGGGCGTACTGCACAGCCGCGACCTGCTGCCCTACCGCAGCGAGATACCGAACTTTTACAAATCGGCGCGCGAGCTGAAAAAGCTGACCGACGAATTGCAGGACGTAGTAATGTCGGTGCGAATGGTACCCGTCAACACCGTATTTTCAAAGATGAACCGCGTAGTGCGCGATATGAACAAAAAGCTCGGCAAAAACGTCACGCTAGTGATAGAGGGCGAGGACACCGAGGTGGATAAATCCGCAGCCGACCTGCTCGGCGACCCGCTGATGCACCTTGTGCGAAACGCGGTAGACCACGGTATCGAAAGCCCCGAAGAGCGCGCAGCCGCGGGCAAGACCGAGCCGCCTACCGTAACGCTGAGCGCGCGATATGAATCGAACGACGCGCTGATAGAGGTGCGCGACAACGGCGCGGGAATGGACCCGCAAAAGCTGCTGGAAAAAGCGCGCAGCAAAGGTATGCTCGAGAAACCCGAGCAGGAGTACACGCGGCGCGAGTGCCTTGAGCTGATAATGAAAGCGGGATTTTCCACCAACACCGAAGTAACGGAATTTTCGGGACGCGGCGTAGGCATGGACGTAGTGCGCAAGAACCTCGAGAAGGTAGGCGGCGCGCTGCTGGTAGACTCTGAGCTTGGCAAAGGCTCGGTATTTACGATACGCGTGCCGATGTCGCTCTCGATAAGCGACTGCATGGTGATACAGCTAGGCGGCAGAGAGTACGCAGTGCCGGTCAGCGCGATAAAAGAGATATTCCGCCCGAAAGCCGAGCAGCTGAACGTAACGCCCGACGGCAGGGAAACGGTACTTTCAGACAAGCTTTACCGCATGATACGCCTTTCGGAACACTTCGGATTGGAGGGCTGCGAGAGCGACCCGCAAAGCGGCATAATACTGCTCTGCACAGCCGAATCGGGCGAAGCGGCGCTTATGGCGGACGGCATACTGGAAGAGATGCAGATAGCGATAAAGCCCTTTTCCGCCTACCTCTCGAAATTCGGGCTGAAAGAAGCGGGATTTTCGGGAACGAGCGTGCTGGGCGACGGCAGCATAATACCTGTACTTGACGTAAACGAGATAATAAAGAAGGTGAGCAGGAAATGAGCGATAGCGCAAACCCCGCGGGCGTAAGCTCGGCGGTGATATTCCGCAGCGCAGGCGGGCTTTTTGCCGTGCCTATGCAGGACGTGATAGAAATAAACAGCCGCACCGACCTCACCCCCCTGCCCTGCCTGCCCGACTACATACTGGGCGTGATAAACCTGATGGGCAACGTTACCCCCGTGATAGACCTGCGGCGGCGGCTCGACTTTGAGGACTGCGAGTACGGCCCGCGAAGCTGCCTTATGGTGCTGCGGCACGGCGAAGAGAGTGCCGCGATAAAGGTAGACGAGGTGCTTACCTCAAAGCGCTATCTGCCCGAAAGCTTTTTGCCGCTGCCCGACCCCAAGAGCGTAATAGCGGGGTACATTACCGACGGCGGCGAGAAGATACAGCTTATACGAACAGAGATGCTATTTGAGAAAAAATAAGCGCGCAGGCGCGGGGTGGTGAAAATACTAGAAATGGCGAACATGGCAGACTTTTTCAGCGGCGGCAGCGCTTACGACTCGATATTTCTCGAGAAAACGCCCGCTAGCATGAGCGATGAAGATTTCGAGCGGCTGGCGGACACTATAAAGCGGCGCTACGGGCTGAACCTGGAGGGCAAAAAATCAATGGTAGAGAGCCGCCTTTGCTTTTACATAGTTGACCGCGGATTTCATTCTTTTTCAGAATATCTGGAAACGGTGTATGAAAACGGCGGCGACGAGATGGCGAATATAATCAACAGGCTGACTACAAATTACACATATTTCATGCGCGAGCAGGAGCATATGCGCCACTTTATCGACGTTTTTCTGCCCTACGCCGAAAAGCACAAGACGGATAAAGAGCTTTGCATATGGAGCGCGGGCTGCTCTTTCGGCAACGAAGCCTACAATTTCGCGATGTGCGCCGAGGAGTATTTTCAGTCGCGCGGGGCGGACTGGGACAAGCGCATACTCGCGACCGACATTTCGCAAAACGCTATCCTAGCCGCAAAGCACGGAATGTTCGCCGAAGCGGCGCTGAAAGACCTGCCCGCGGCATGGGTAGAGAAATACTTCACGGGCAAGGGCGGGATATACACCGTGAAGCCCGAGATACGCTCGCAGGTGGTTTTCAAGTACCATAATCTGATGGAGCCTATCAGCTTCAAGAAAAAGTTCGACCTTATAATCTGCCGAAACGTCATGATATATTTCGACCAGAAAACGAAGTCAGAGCTGATAAAGCGCTTTTACGACGCGACTAACGAGGGCGGCTACCTCTACATAGGCCACGCGGAGGCCGTGCCCGAGGACTGCCCGTATGTGCGCGAAAAAACGGCGGTATACCGCAAGATAACTCAGGCGGGAGGTGTGCAAAAGCATGGATAAAAAGGTTCTTATAGCGGACGATTCCGAGCTTTTCTGCGAGGTGCTGGAGCGCATCGTCAACGCCGAAAAGGGCTTTGCCGTCTGCGCGAGCGTGCGCGACGCATACGCCGCGGCGGACGAGGTGGGCAGGCAAAAACCCGACCTTGTGATACTGGACATCGAAATGCCGGGCATGAACGGCATTAGCTTTTTGCACTCGCTGCTGCCGCAGTACGCAGTGCCCGTTATCGTATGCACATCGCACCGCGCGGCGGCAAGCAAGGCGCTGAAAGCGGGGGCGGCGGACTTTATCCCGAAGCCTGCCGATAATCCCGACGACTTCGCGCAATTTCGCCAAACGCTGGTGCGGGCGATGAAAAGCGCGCTGATACTGCGCAGCGTTGAGTGCGATGGGGTGGTCTACGAGCTGAAACGCCGCACCGAAACGCCGCGCAGGTCGGCGGGGGGCGAGATAATACTGATAGGCGGCTCGGCGGGAAGCACCGAAGCGCTGCCCGAACTGCTGAAAATGCTTGACGAAAAGCGCCGCGGCGCAGACCTGCCGCCCATCGCCGCCTCGCTGCATATGCCTAGCGGCTACACGAAAATATTCGCTCAGCGGCTGGACGGCACGCTGGGGCTGCGGGTAAAGGAAGCGGAAAACGGCGAGCGGCCGAAGCGCAGCAGCGTGTACATCGCCCCCGGCTCGAAGCATATGCGGATAGCGACGGACGCGAAAGGCTGCTTTCTCAGCGTGGCGGAGGGCGCGAAGATCTCGGGCCACTGCCCCTCGGTAGACGCGCTTTTTGAGTCGGCGGCGCAGGTGGAATTTGAAAAGGTGATAGCCGTGCTGCTTACAGGCATGGGCAGCGACGGTGCGAAAGGCCTGCTAAAGCTGAGAGAGCGCGGCGCGCGAACCATCGGGCAAGACCAAAAGACCTCGCTGGTGTACGGTATGCCGAAAGCGGCTTTCGAGCTGGGCGCGGTGGAAAAGCAGTGCGCGCTGGAGAACATCGCGGGCGAGATCTGCCGACTGCTGAAAAGATAAGGAGGGCGCTGCATGAAAAATTTCTTGCTATTTACTGTTTCAAACCGCAGCTTTGCCTGCGCTTTTGAGGATATACTGAGGATAGAGCCTGCGGCGGGCGGCGGCGCGGCTGAGATAACGCCCGTGCCCGGCTTTCCCGACTATATGCCCGGCACGGCGGAGATCGACGGCGAGATAATGCCGATAATCGACGCAGCGAAGCGTTTCGGGCTGGGCGAAGCGGGCGACAGAACGCGCGCCTGCTACATAGTCGCCGACATAGGCAGCGAGGGCGGCGAGCTTAGCGGTCAGGATAAGGATAACGACGAGCGGTACATGAAATGCGCGCTGCTGGCGGACGCCATAAACGGCTCGGTGCAGTGCGCGGACGAGGCCCTGCTGCCGCCGCCCGAGATAAACGCGGACAGCTACGTCAAGTACGTCACGGGCACGCTTGAAGTAAACGGCGCGACCTGCTTCGTGATCTCGCCGAACAAGACCATCGGCGAAAAGAGAATCTAACTTAACCAACAAAAAAACTGCACTCCGTAAAAAGAGTGCAGTTCTTATTTTATGCAGTTATCTCAGCAAATTATGCGTTGATGGTGAACATGATCTGGTTCATCGTGTTCTCGAGAAGCTCCTGTCTGCCGCTGGTGAGGCTGTCGGTAACTTCGCCCTTTTCGAGAGCGTATTTCTCAAGGTCAGCCATGGTAGCCTTGCCGCTGATGATGTCAGCGCCGATGCCGGTAGTCCAGCTGGCGTATCTGTCCTCAACGAACTTGTCGATCCTGCCGTCCTCGATCATCTTAGCAGCTATCTTCAGACCCAGCGCAAAGGTATCCATACCTGCGATGTAGCTGTAGAAAATGTCTTCCATGGTGTAAGAACCTCTTCTAGCCTTAGCGTCGAAATTCAGACCGCCGTTGGTAAAGCCGCCTGCCTTGAGCACTTCGTACATAGCAAGAGCAGCGTCGTAAACGTTGGTAGGGAACTGGTCGGTATCCCAGCCGAGGAGAACGTCGCCCTGGTTAGCGTCAATAGAGCCGAATACGCCGTTGTCGCGGGCAACTCTCAGCTCATGCTGGAAGGTGTGCTGCGCAAGAGTAGCGTGGTTAGCCTCTATGTTCATCTTGAAATCTTTATCAAGACCGTACTTTCTCAGGAAGCCGAGAACGGTAGCGGTGTCGAAATCGTACTGATGCTTAGTAGGCTCCTTCGGCTTAGGCTCGATGTAGAAATCGCCTGTGTAGCCGATGGAACGAGCGTAGTCAACGGTCATTCTCATAAGGCGAGCCATGTTGTCCTGCTCGAGAGCCATGTTGGTGTTGAGCAGAGTTTCGTAGCCTTCTCTTCCGCCCCAGAAAACGTAGCCCTTACCGCCGAGCTCTACTGTTGTTTCAACAGCCTTCTTGATCTGAGCGGCAGCGTAAGCGAAAACTTCAGCGCTGGGCGAAGTGCCTGCACCGTGCATATAGCGAGGGTGATCGAAGCACTTAGCAGTACCCCAAAGCAGCTTCTTGCCTGTTTCTTCCTGCTTCTTCTTGCAGTAAGCAACTACCTTATCGAGCTGCGCGTTGGTCTCAGCAAGAGTGCCGTACTCGGGCGAGAGGTCGCGGTCGTGGTAGCAGTAGTAGTCGATGGAAAGCTTCTCCATTATCTCGAAAGCAGCGTCTACCTTAGCGATAGCTCTTTCAGCGGGATCAGCCTTTCCCCAAGTCTTGTCAGTAGTGCCGCAGCCGAACATATCAGTTCCGTCGCCGCCCATGGTGTGCCACCAAGAAAGAGCAAATTTGAGCTGCTCTCTCATAGTCTTGCCTGCAACTACTTCATCGGGATTGTAATACTTGAATGCAAGCGGGTTAGTAGATTTAGGACCTTCATAAGGTATCTTCGGGATATTAGCAAAATACTCAGCCATTTTTTTGAACCTCCAAAAAAATAATTTTTTATAACTTAATCAAAACGCCCTTTCGCGGGAACGTTTACAATATATATTGTACACAAAAAAACGCCGTTTGTCAATGCTA
>DBEZOM010000120.1:0-41944 GCA_048252855.1 Ruminococcus sp. | reverse complement strand
CCTTTATAGCCAGCTTTACGCTGCGGCAGCCCAGTATCTTTTTGCTTCTTTCGCTTTCCGCCTTGTACTGCATCAGCTTTTCGTGCTCGTTCTCGTGAGTCTTTTTGAAAGCGCGCAGCTCTTTCAGCTCTTTCTCCTCAGCAACCGTTATGTCGAACCAGCGGTTCATGCAGTCGCGCATGGTGTCGCAGCGCCACTTATACAGCTCTTCGGTGGTGTACGAGGTCTTTTTGTACTGCTCGGGGCTGCCCTCCTCGTCCTTGTACTTCGCCACGAAATCGTCTATCGACTTTATCATAGCGTTGCGCACCTCGAGGTATGCGGGATTATTAGCGGGCGGGTTCGCGAAATCGTAATCGAATTTTCCCGCGAGAAATTCTTTGTAGCTGCAATTCGCTATCCAGTCGTAATAGGGGTCAAATCTGCCCGATACGGGGCGCTTGTGGCGGTTGGTAACGAATACAGGCACTTCCATAGCAAGGCACGGCAGTGCGCAGTGCAGGCGGCGGGTAACTACGCATTTAGCGTTCTGGTAGATGGTCAGCAGCTCTTTTACAGCCGCCTCGCGCTCTTCCCAAGTAGCGTTGCTGTTGCGGTAGTCTTTATAATGAGTAGTTTCCACTATGTCGATGCCCGTGCCCTTCATGCGCTCTTTCAGCGCGGCGAGGATGTCCTTAGGCAGGTCGGCGGCGCAGATGTACTCGCGCTCGGGCTTCTTTATCTCCATCTTAGGCAGCGTAAGGGTTATGCAGCCCGAGAAGAAAGCGTCGAGCCCTATCGACTTGAATTTATTGTAGGTGTACATATCGCGGCAGCCTACGGGGCCGTTTTTATTCATATACTCCGCTCCGCAGCCTGTCAGAAATTCGGTCTGCACAGGGCTTCCCGTCTGCTCCGAAGCCTGATGGTCGGAAAAATGTATGCCGGTAAGCAGCGGCACAACGTAGTCAGAGGGCGGCCAGTTCCACTTTTTCCACATATACCACGCGCTCATGACTACTGCGGCGGGCTTTTTGTCAGGCGTTTCAAAAATATCGAGACACTCTCTGTCGATAAAATAATCTACGCTCGGCAGGTGGCACTTAGCCGCGAATGTCTGAATATCGTCGCCGATATTCTGCGTAGTCTTGTGCATTATCACACCAAATTTCATAGCTTAAAAATTCCTCCGAAAATCATATTTTTTACTTTATATAGTTATCATTATTATCTGTTATATAGCCGATTATCCGCTCGGCGCTCCTGCCGTCGCAAGCTCCCATAAAGCGTTCGCGGAAGCGGCGCACCTCGGCGGTATCGCAGCCCTGCTCCAGCGCCTCAGCCACGCTCTCGGCAAGCTCAGCTTCGGTCTTTACAATATCGCCCGGCAGGAAATCGCGGTCGTATTTGTAGTAAAATCCGCGGTAATCGTAAAATTCGTCAAGGTCGTAGGCGTAAAACACCATAGGTCTTTCAAAGAGCGAATATTCAAATATCAGCGAGGAGTAATCGGTAATGCATACGTCTGAAACGCAAAGCAGCTCCTCTATCTTCATATCCTGCGAAACGTCGAAAGCGAAGCCGCGGCAGCTTTCGGGTATCGCGGTCTTAGTATTTACAAAACCATGCTGTTTTATCAGCAGCACACACTCGCCCCAGCGCCGCGCCATTTTTTCTATGTCGAACATCTTCGGCGGCTGAGCGTTATCGGCGTCGCCGCGGTATGTCGGCGCGTAGAGCACTATCTTTTTGCCGCGCGCAGCAGGGCAGACTTCATAAAGCCGCTCGTAAGCGTTTCGGCGGTTATTTTCGTCGAAAAACCAATCCGTCCGCGCAACGCCGATAGCCTTTACGCAAGAGGGCGGCGTGAAGCCGAAAGCTTCTTCAAAGTGGGGTATACATTCCTCACTGCTTACGGTAACGAGGGTATAATTCGTATGCGCGGGGTATTTATCCAGCTCGTCGGGGTCTTGACCGAAAGAAAGCCCCGCTATCGAGTAGCCCCATTTTTTGAAAGCGCCGCAGCTATGCCAAGTCTGTATCAGCTTAGTGCCGCGCCGCAGGCGAAATGCGCCGAAGAGGTTGCAGGTATCGTCCACCAAAACAGTTTCCGCCTTGGGCAGCAGAGTGCAAAGGCGCAGGTAGCGCGCGAGGTAAGAAAGCCCGCCGCTGTTATTATGGATATAAAACACCTCGGTCGGCACGCCGCGTTCATTCAGCCCGTCATATATAGCGCGGTAGCTATCGGTAAGAAAGCCGTGTCGCACCTCGCAGAAAAGCACCAGCCCCTCCTCTCGCTTACGCAAACAGCAGGCGTGGTAGACCGCGGGGTATACTATTTTAAATGCGGCGAATTTGCAAAGCCGCTTAAAAGCGTTTTTAATTCCTGACATTGAAACCTCTGTTAAAATAAGGCATAGCGTATGGATAGACCCGCATCATGCCTATAAATATACCTTATCATTATAACATACGCCGCGGAAAATGTCAACGGGTGCGGGGCAGATATACGCCCAAATTGCGGGAGATATTTATACATTTATAGGGAGATACATATTTACTTCAAAATTCTTTAACAGGTATTGAAACAGCCCTCCCCCTTGCCAACCCCAAATTTCTATGCTATACTATAAAATAGCTATTAAATATTACCCACCAAATTCTCGATAGGACAGATAAAATGAAAAGATCAGTAATTGGCATAATCGCCCACGTCGATTCGGGCAAGACTACCCTCTCTGAGGCTATGCTCTTCCACGCGGGCGAGATACGCAGGCTGGGGCGCGTAGACCACGGCGACGCTTTCCTCGATACCGATGTGATCGAGAAAAAGCGCGGCATAACCGTGTTCTCAAAGCCCGCCGAATTTAGATATAACGATACCTGCTTCACCCTGCTCGATACCCCCGGCCACGTCGATTTTTCGGCGGAGACCGAGCGCGCTTTGCAGGTGCTCGACCTCGCCGTGCTCGTAATAAGCGGCACTGACGGCGTGCAGAGCCATACCCAGACGCTTTGGCGGCTGCTGCGCAGATACAGCGTGCCGACCTTCGTTTTCGTCAATAAAATGGATCTCGACGGCGCGGATAAAAGCTTCGTTATGCAGAGCTTAGAAAACCGCCTCGGCTCGGGCTTTGTGGATCTTTGCCGACCCGCCGATGAGGTCGCCGAGGATTGCGCCGTTTACGACGAAAACGCTATGAACGAATTTCTCGAAAGCGGAGATGTTAAGACCGAAACGCTCGCCGCCGCAGTCGCTCAGAGAAATATCTTCCCATGCTTCTTCGGCTCGGCACTGCGCTCGCAGGGCGTGGAAAAGCTGATGAACGCTCTCGCCGACCTCGCCCCATGCGCAGACGATACGCTGGCTGCCGCAGACTTCGGCGCAAAGGTCTACAAGATCTCGGAGGACGGCGGCGCTAGGCTGACTTTCATGAAGATCACGAGCGGCACGCTCAAGATACGCAGCCTGCTGAACTACGCCGCCGATGGCGAAAGCTTCTCAGAAAAGGTCAGCAGGATACGCATTTACTCTGGCGCGAAATTCCGCTCTGCCGACGCCGCCGAAGCGGGCGCTGTCTGCGCGGTGGAGGGGCTTACCCACACTTTCGCGGGGCAGGGCTTGGGCTGCGAACCCGACTCCGCCGCGCCGCTGCTCGAACCGGTGCTGGCTTACCGCGCCGAGCCGCAGGAAAATATCGACGCGCACACCCTGCTCTCCTACTTCCGCCTGCTGGAAAATGAAGACCCCCAACTGCACGTTGACTGGAACGAACAGCTCGGCGAGATACACGTCAGCATAATGGGCGAAGTGCAGCTCGAGATACTGAAAAATATCCTAAAGCGCCGCTTTGACGTAGATGTAGATTTCGGCGAAGGCAGCATCGCTTACAAAGAAACGCTTGCGCAGGCGGTATACGGCTACGGACATTACGAACCGCTGCGCCATTACGCCGAAGTTCACCTGCGGCTCGAACCCCTCGAGCGCGGCGCGGGTCTGCGGTTTGCGAGCGAGTGCGGCGAGGACGATCTCGACAGAAACTGGCAGCGGCTGATACTCACCCACCTGCGCGAGAAAAAATACATCGGCGCGCTGACAGGCTCGCCCATCACGGATATGAAAATAACGCTGGTTTCGGGCAGGGCGCACCTAAAGCACACCGAGGGCGGCGATTTTCGCCAAGCCACCTACCGCGCAGTGCGGCAGGGTCTGCGGAGCGACGAGGGAGTGCTTCTCGAGCCGTATTACAGCTTCACGCTGGAAGTTCCGCAGCAGAACATCGGCCGTGCGATAACGGATATACAGAACATGGGCGGCGAATTTGCCCCGCCCGAAACGCTCGGCGAAACGGCTGTGCTCAAAGGCAGCGCGCCCGTTTCGGAAATGCGCGGCTACCAGCAGCAGGTGGTCGGCTACACTAAAGGGCTGGGCAGGCTGATATGTATGCCCGACGGCTACCGCGAATGTCACAACGCCGCAGAGGTCATCGCCGCCTGCGGTTACGAAGCGGACAGCGACCTTGAAAACACTGCGGATTCCGTATTCTGCTCGCACGGGGCAGGTTACAGTGTGAAGTGGGACGAGGTGGAAGAGCACGTCCACATATCGCCCGAGGGCAGGCGTGTGAGAGCCGCCGAACCTCAGCCGCAGAGCCGCGCCGAAGATTTCGTCCGCCGTGCCGCGAGCGACAAAGAGCTGATGGAGATATTTGAGCGCACATACGGCAAGATAGACCGCGAAAAGCGCTACGCCATGCGCACGCCGAAAAAGCAGGAGCGCGTGTCCGCGAAGCCGCAGCGTATTTATAAAGGTAAGGAGTACCTGCTGGTAGACGGCTACAACATGATATTCGCGTGGGAGGAGCTGAAAAAGGCGGCGGCGCAGAGCCTAGACCTCGCGCGCAGTATGCTGGTCAACAGACTTTGCAATTATCAGGGATACAAGCAGTGCGAACTGATACTGGTTTTCGACGCTTACAAGGTGCACGAAGCGGAGCGCGTGGTGGAAAATTACCACAACATCAGCATTGTTTACACCAAAGAAGCGGAAACGGCGGACACATACATCGAGAAAACGGCGCACAAACTAAGCCGCGAGCACAAAGTACGCGTTGCGACCTCTGACGGCATGGAGCAGGTGATAATCATGGGCGGCGGCGCATTCAGAATGTCGGCGCAGGAGCTGCACGAGGACGTAGAGCGCACCGAGCGCGAGATACGGGAATTTATCGCGAAGATGAAGTGAAGCAGATAAAAAACACGGGCCGGGGAAAAGCGCTCCTCAGCCCGTGGTTGTGTTATTTCTCTCTCGCCCTGATGCAAAAATCGCAGTACTCGCCGCCGCCCGCAAGAGTCTGCGTGCGCTCGAACGAAAATTTATCGAGGTTGCCGTACATATGCTCGTCGCTCTCGCAAAAGCCCGCTTTCAGCTCGGGGCAGCCCAGTTCCTCCATATATCGGCAGTAGGGGCAGCTCAGAATGTCAAAATGCGCCTCCCGCTTATTGAAAACGCCGAAACGGTTCTTAAAACCAGCCTCCTCGCCGAAGCCTTTCGCCGCCATTTTCTTCATGGCAGGCAGAAATATATTCGCGACCCCAGGGAAGTTCACCGCTTTATTGATAAACTCGCCCGACTTTCTGCTGTAAGCCATCGCCGCGGTGTGCACCCAGCCGAAAGCCTGCTCGGGGAAATATTTCATCACCGTTTTGTAAAGCGCCGCCCGCTCGCAGCACTGCTTCCAATGCACCAGCGCGACCTTGCCGAGGTCGGGGTGAAGCGCGAGCATTTTGTGATACTCGTCGTTCGCCTGCCGCTGTATCTGCTCAGCGCTGCCGCCCGCCGCCGAAATATTCTCAAACACCGAGCTGTACGAAGCGCTTTTTATGTAAATATTTTTCCTGCCCATTATGTGCTCCTTCTGTGAGTTAGTTTTAGCTAACTTGACTGTTAAAAATATGCCGCGCGGTGTGCACGGCGGTGATATTTAGTGAAGTATAGTGTAAACAAATCTGCCCATGTTTTCGCCGTTGCAGAACGAAAGATAAGAGATCAGCGCGAAAAACAGCGCGCCTGCGGCTATTTTTATATGGTTAGGCTTACTGAGCCACTCTATGAAACTTTTCATGTTTATACTCCTCCCGAGAAATGCGAATATTGCATTGCTTTCTATCTATTATATCACTTGCCCGACGGCTTGTCAATACGGCACGCGGCTATTGACATTTTCCATAAAATGAGCTATACTTTATTATGATAAATAACGAAAGGAGCGCTGAAAGAATGAGCCTTGCCGAGCCTGAGCTTTTTGCCGACGAATCCCCATGCGTGCAGTCGCAGCGCGTGATATACACCCCCTCGGCTTTCGCCCGCAGCACACTGCTCTACTTGCAGGAGGCGGGCACGCTTACCGCCGTGAAGCCGCACTCCTCCTCGCGCAGCGGTCTGCGCTCTTTCCTCTGCTTCGTGGTGCTTTCGGGGTCGGGCACGCTGGATTACGAGGGCGAGGTCTACCGCCTGCACGCGGGCGACGCGGTATTCATCGACTGCCGCAAAAACTACGAGCACTCGACCTCCGACGACCTCTGGAGCCTGCAATGGTGCCACTTTTTCGGCGTGCAGATGCAGGCGATATACGAAAAATACATCTCGCGCGGCGGCAGACCCGTTTTCCGCCCGACTAACTGCGCGGCGCTGAAAGACAACCTCTCGCGCCTGCGCGCCATAGCCGACTCGGCCGACTACATTCGCGATATGCGCATAAACGAAGAGCTGAGCGCGCTGCTTACGAGGCTGATGGAAAGCTCGTGGAACCCCGAAAACGCATTCACCGCCAAGAAAAAGGTAGAGCTTAGCCGCGTGAAAAATTACCTCGACGAGCACTACGCCGAAAAAATGACGCTGGACGAGCTTGCGGCGAAGTTTTACATCAATAAATTTTATATGTCGAAGATATTTCGCGAAACTTACGGCACAACAATAATAGCCTATCTCGAGCAGCTTCGCATAACAAAAGCTAAAAATCTATTAAGATTTTCAGATATGACGGTGGACGAGATAGCCTACCGAGTAGGTCTGAAAGACGCCAATTATTTCAGCCGTTTGTTTAAAAAAGTAGAGGGCATGACCCCCTCGCAGTATCGGCGGCTGTGGTGATATTAGACAAAGTTCAAAGTTTCGTAATAAAGCCAATATTGTGCTAATATATATCCCGATAAGCGGTTGAACGGGCGGCGAAAAAGTTGTATAATCATGTTGTAATTTGTAAGCTTCTCAAAAACCTAAAGTTATGAAAGAGGGATAATATCATGAAAACTGCACTCATTACAGGCATCACCGGTCAGGACGGCTCTTACCTCGCGGAATTTCTGCTGGAAAAAGGCTACGCGGTACACGGAATAACCCGCCGCGCTTCCATCTCGAACACCGCGAGGATAGACCACATCATCGACAAGATAAAGCTGCACGACGGCGACCTTACCGACTCGACCTCGCTGATACGCATTATAAAGGAAGTACAGCCCGACGAGATATACAACCTCGCGGCGCAGTCGCACGTTCAGGTATCATTCGACGTTCCCGAATATTCGGGCGACGTTGACGCGATAGGCGTGCTGAGGATACTCGAGGCTGTAAGAATGCTCGGAATGGAGAAAAAGACCAAGATATATCAGGCTTCGACCTCTGAGCTTTACGGCAAGGTGGAGGAAGTTCCTCAGCGCGAAACTACGCCTTTCCACCCGTACAGCCCCTACGCCATCGCGAAGCAGTACGGCTTCTGGATGATAAAGGAGTACCGCGAAGCTTACGGTATGTTCGCGGTAAACGGCATACTTTTCAACCACGAGTCTGAGCGCCGCGGCGAAAATTTCGTTACCCGCAAGATCACCCTCGCGGCAGGCAGGATATCCGAGGGTCTGCAAGACCACCTCGAGCTGGGCAATATGGACTCTCTGCGCGACTGGGGCTACGCTAAGGACTACGTTGAGTGTATGTGGCTCATCATGCAGCAGGAGCAGCCTGACGATTTCGTTATCGCGACGGGCGTACAGCACACCGTCCGCGACTTCACCGAAAAGGCTTTCGCGGCAAACGGCATAACTATCCGCTGGGAGGGCGAGGGCCTTGACGAAAAGGGCTACGACGCCGAAACCGGCAAAATGCTCGTTTGCGTAAACCCCGCGTGGTTCAGACCTACCGACGTTGACAACCTCTGGGGCGACCCCACCAAGGCAAAAACAGTGCTGGGCTGGGATCCGCAGACCACAAGCTACGAGCAGCTTATAGACATAATGGCAAAGCACGACAGAGAGCTTGCAAAGCGCGAAAAAGCTCTTAAAGCCGCGAATGTTTGAAACGGGGGCAGTTTAAAATGATGGAAAAGAACGCTAAGATATACGTTGCGGGACACAAAGGCATGGTAGGCTCGGCGATAGTACGCGAGCTGGAAAAGCAGGGCTACACCAACATAATCACCCGCAGCCACAAAGAGCTAGACCTTTGCAGACAGGACGCAGTTGAGAAATTTTTCGCTGAGGAAAAGCCGGAGTACGTTTTCCTCGCGGCGGCTAAAGTTGGCGGCATAGTTGCTAACGAAAACGCCCTCGCCGACTTTATGTACGACAACATGATACTCGAGATGAACGTTATCAACTCGGCTTGGAAAAACGGCTGCAAGAAGCTGGAGTTCCTCGGTTCTTCCTGCATATACCCCAGAATGGCGCCGCAGCCTATGAAAGAAAGCTGCCTGCTGACCTCTGAGCTGGAAAAGACCAACGAGGCTTACGCACTCGCGAAGATCTCGGGTCTGAAATACTGCGAATTTCTCAACCGCCAGTACGGCACCGACTACATATCCGTAATGCCTACAAATCTTTACGGCCCTAACGACAACTACCACCCTACCCACAGCCACGTTCTCCCCGCGCTGATAAGACGTTTCCACGAAGCGAAAGAGCAAGGGCTGCCTTACGTTACCTGCTGGGGCGACGGCTCGCCGCTGAGAGAATTTCTCTACGTTGACGACCTCGCGAACCTCTGCGTTTTCCTGATGAACAATTACAGCGGAAACGAAACGGTGAACGCGGGCACGGGCAAAGAGCTTACCATAAAAGAGCTTACCGAGCTTACCGCAGAAGTCATCGGATACACCGGCGAGATACGCTGGGATACCTCTAAGCCGAACGGCACTCCCCGCAAGCTGCTCGACGTTAGCAAGGCGGCTGACCTCGGCTGGACATACAAGACCGAGCTGAAAGACGGCATAAAGCTGGCTTACGAGGACTTCCTCAATAACCCGATGAGAGCTGAAAGATAAATTTTAACGCAACACCGCACAGGCGTGAACTGCTTGTGCGGCATTGCCATATTATAGGAGAACCAAAAAATGAACATTGTACTTTTATCAGGCGGCTCGGGGCAGAGATTGTGGCCGCTTTCAAACGATATTCGCTCAAAGCAGTTTATAAAGCTTTTTCACACCGAGGACGGCGGGCTGGAGTCGATGGTACAGCGCGTTTACAGACAGATAAAGACCGCCGACGAGAACGCGAGCGTAACCATAGCCACCTCGAAATCGCAGGTGAGCGCTATACACAACCAGCTCGGCGACGAAGTGGGCATAAGCATAGAGCCCTGCCGCCGCGACACTTTCCCCGCGATAGCGCTGGCGGCGGCGTATCTGCACGACGTGAAAAAAATACCCGCCGAAGAAGCGGTAGTCGTGTGCCCCGTAGACCCATATGTAGAGCCTGACTACTTTGAAGCGCTCGGAAAACTGGGCGACTACGCGCGCGAAAGCGAAGCGAACCTTGTGCTGATGGGCATAGAGCCTACCTACCCCAGCGAAAAGTACGGATACATCATCCCCGCGGACGGCGGCGAGATAAGCCGCGTGAACAAATTCAAGGAAAAGCCCGACCGCGCCACGGCGGCGGAATACATATCGCAGGGGGCGCTCTGGAACGGCGGCGTTTTCGCGTTCCGTCTGGGATATGTGCTGAGCCGCGCGCACGAGCTGATAGATTTTAAGGACTACAACGACCTTTTCAAGCGTTACGACACGCTGGAAAAGATAAGCTTCGACTACGCGGTGGTAGAGCACGAGCCGCTGATAGAGGTAATGCGCTTTTCGGGAATGTGGCGCGACCTCGGCACATGGAACACACTTACCGAGGCGATGGACAGCCGCAGCGTAGGGCAGGCGCTCTTTAACGACGAATGCAGCAACGTACACGTCGTTAACGAGCTGAACGTGCCAATACTCTGCATGGGTCTGAAAGACGTGGTAGTTTCGGCAAGCCCCGAGGGCATACTGGTTTCTGACAAAGAGCAGTCGAGCTACATAAAGCCCTTTGTAAACACCCTCGACCACAAAGTGATGTTCGCCGAAAAATCATGGGGCAGCTTCCGCGTGCTGGACATCGAGAACGAAAGCCTTACCATAAAGGTAACGCTGAACGCGGGGCACGGCATGAATTACCATGCGCACGAGTACCGCAGCGAGGTATGGACAGTTATCCGCGGCGAGGGCAAGGCCGTGATAGACGGCGCAGAGTGCAGCGTGAAAGCGGGCGACGTGCTTGAAATGCCCGCGGGCACAAAGCACACCGTAACTGCGACCACCACGCTTGAGATAATCGAGGTACAGCTTGGCAGAGATATTTCGGTGCACGACAAGATAAAATACGAACTTTAAAACGAGGTAACAGCATGAGCAAAACTCTGAATACGGGAAACAGATACAAAAACTTATTTTTACAGCAGTCATATTTCGACAACACCGACCTTTACAGCGAGATACTGCGACGCGAGCGCACGGACGACGCGCACAAGCTGCCGGTATGGGATTACGTTATACTTTCAGCCTCAAACGAAGCACAGGCTATGGCTTACGAGCAGCAGATAAGCTGGCGGCTGAAAAACCGCGCGCTGCCCGCCGCGACGAAGTACGCCGTTATCCCCGACCCCGAAGGCAAGCGGGTAGGCTCGGGCGGCGCTACGCTGAACGTTTTGAAATACATAACCGAGCACGACGAGCGCGAGCTTTCGCAGCTAAGGATAATGGTGCTCCACAGCGGCGGCGACGCTAAGAGAACGCCGCAGTACAGCGCCTGCGGAAAAATATTCTCGCCCGTGCCGCGTATGCTGCCGAACGGCAGGCGCAGCACGCTATTTGACGAATTTATGATCTCGATGTGCGGCATACCCGCGCGCATCTCCAGCGGTATGCTTGTCTGCTCGGGCGATGTACTGCTGCTCTTCAACTCCCTGCAGCTCGATTTTTACGAAGAGGGCGCGGCTGCACTTTCGATAAAAGAAAGCGCCGAAGTCGGCAAAAACCACGGCGTATTCTTAGGCAGCGGCGATGGATATGTGCGCCGTTTCCTGCACAAGCAGTCGGTAGAGAACCTTAAAAAGGTGGGCGCTGCCGATCAGCGCGGAATGATAAACATCGACACGGGCGCGGTGATATTCAGCGGCGGATTGGTAAAAACGCTCTACTCGCTGGCGGACACGCCCGAGAAATTCGCGGCTATGGTGAACGAAAAGGTGCGCCTTTCATTCTACGCCGACTTCCTCTACCCCTTAGCTGAGGACAGCACGCTGGAGCAGTTTTACAAAGAGCAGCCCGAGGGCGATTTCAGCCCCGAGCTTGACGCCGCGCGCGAAAAGATATGGGAAAAGCTCAGTGAATACCGCATGAAGCTGATACGCTTCTCGCCCTCCTCGTTCCTGCACTTCGGCACTACGCGCGAGCTGCTGAAACTTAATGCTGAGGACATCGGCAGCTACGGCGAACTGGGCTGGCGCGGCGTAGTAAACAGCAATTACCACGGCGATGGCTTTGCGGCTTCAAATTCATACATAAGCACGCGGGCGAAAGTCGGCGCGGGCAGCTACATCGAGGACAGCTACATACACCACAACGCCGTTATCGGCAAGGGCTGCGTTATCTCAGGCTGCACCATAGGCAAGGCGCGCAGCGGCAAGAACGAAAAGCCGATAGTTATACCCGACGGCACGGTGGTGCACGGTCTGAAACTCGCTGACGACAGATTTGTAGTGCGCGTTTACGGCGTGAACGACAACCCGAAAGAAGCAAAGCTTTTCGGCAAAGATATAGACGAGCCGCTTTGGACAAAGCCCCTCTACCCCGCCGAGCACACCTTTGCGGAAGCGCTGAGCGCGAGCCTTTCGGGCGAAGCAAAGAGCGAGCTTTTCAGCCTTAAAGACAGCTTCAACGGCGCTGACGTTACCGCGATACTGCCCTGGCAGGAAAAGCTGAACGACAAGATAAAGATAGAGAGCCTGCTGGAAGCCATAGACGCGAACCTGCCCGCAGAGCAGGCGACGGAGATATTCAAAACGGGCATTTCCGAGCGCGTGAAGAACAAGCTGCTGAAAATGGCGGAAAAGCTCGACTGCACCGACCTCAGCTCGTTCAGCAGGAAGATACGCATTTACTACTACCTCTCGAAGCTGACGGACGAGGAGAAAAACTGCGACCGCTGCTTTGAAACTATACGCGACACGATACTGCGCACGGCGCTGAAAGACACCGATTACCGCGCGGATTACGTTATCGCGAAAGACGAAGTAGTTACGAAGCTGCCGGTACGCGTAAACTGGGGCGGCGGCTGGTCTGACACACCGCCGTACTGCATGGAGCACGGCGGCACAGTGCTCAACGCGGCGATAAAGCTGGGCGGCGAGCTGCCGATAGAGGTAACGATAAAGAAGCTGCCCGAAAGCAAGATGGTGCTCGCGAGCACCGACGTAGGCAGCTACGAGGAATTTACCGACATAAAGAAACTGCAAAATTGCAGCGACCCGATGGACGCTTTCGCACTGCACAAAGCGGCGCTCATCGCCTGCGGCGTTATCCCCTACGAGGAAAACATATCGGTAGAGGAGATATGCGCGCATCTGGGCGGCGGACTTTACATGAACACCCGCGTTATCGACATACCAAAGGGCAGCGGTCTGGGCACAAGCTCGATACTGGCGGCGGCTTGCGTAAAGGGCATTTTCAGCTTCATGGGCGTGAAGTACACTGAGGACGAGCTTTACAACACCGTGCTTTGCATGGAGCAGATAATGTCTACCGGCGGCGGCTGGCAAGATCAGGTAGGCGGCGCTTCGGCGGGCATAAAGATGGTCTCGGCCGACAAGGCGCTGAAGCAGAAGATCATCTGCACGCCGCTTCGCATCGACAACGGCACTCTGCGCGAACTGAACGAGCGTTTCGCGCTGATATACACGGGTCAGCGCAGACTGGCGAGAAACCTGCTTCGCGACATCGTGGGCAAATACGTCGGCGGCGACCCCGAGGTAAACGAGGTGCTCTACCGCGTACAGCAGATGGCCGTTCTCATGCGGCTGGAGCTTGAAAAAGGCAGGATCGACGGCTTGGCAAAGCTGATGAACGAGCACTGGGAACTTTCAAAGCGGCTGGACAAGGGCTGTACCAATACCTGTATCGACCAGATATTCCTTTCAATAGAAGACCTGATAGACGGCAAGATGATATGCGGCGCAGGCGGCGGCGGATTCATACAGGTAATCATGAAAAAGGGCATAACGCTTGAGCAGATGCAGGAGCGACTCGACGAAGTGTTCTCCGAATCGGGCGTAGGCGTTTGGAAAACTGAATTTTACATGGGCTAAAAATACGCAAAAAAAGACCTCTTCCACCGATCGGGAGAGGTCTTTTCTCATATCTGAATATCAATAATTTTCAGCGTGTACCTCGAAATAGCTCTTCGGGTGGGCACATACGGGACATACCTCGGGGGCTTTTGTGCCTACCACGATGTGTCCGCAGTTGCGGCATTCCCATACCTTTACTTCGCTCTTCTCGAAAACCTGCGCGGTCTCGATGTTTTTCAGCAGAGCGCGGTATCTCTCCTCGTGGTGCTTTTCGATCTCGCCAACGGCTCTGAATTTCGCCGCCAGCGCGGTAAAGCCCTCAGCCTCGGCGGTTTTGGCGAAGCCCTCGTACATATCCGTCCACTCGTAATTTTCGCCATCGGCCGCCGCCGCGAGGTTCTCAGCCGTAGTGCCGATGCCGCCCAGCTCTTTGAACCACATTTTGGCGTGCTCTTTCTCGTTATCCGCCGTCTTTAAAAACAGCGCCGCCATCTGCTCATAGCCCTCTTTTTTCGCCTTTGAAGCGAAATATGTATACTTGTTTCTAGCCTGCGATTCGCCCGCGAAAGCCTCGAGCAGATTTTTCTCGGTCTGCGTGCCTGCATATTTATTAGCCATCTGTATTCCTCCTAAAATTATATGATATGCACAAAAATCAGCCTTGTACATTACATAAATTATAGCATATCAACAGCGCATTGTCAAGCTTTTTCGCGAAAAAGCAGTACCGCCGCCGCGCAGAATATCAAGTACCCGCCCAGCACCTCAAGCGGGAATTTCCAGAGCGCGCTTTGGTCTATCAGAAACGGCAGAGTGGCTATCGCGCCGCATGGCGGAAAGTACAGCCCCAGTCTGTCCACCAGCCAAAGCACTGCCCCGCAGGCGGCCGCCGCCGAAAGCGCCATAGGCAGACCCGCGCCAACGCTCAGCACCGCACGCATTATCGTGCCGATGAACGCCGCACCGCCTATCAGCAATACCGTCTGCCAAATTCTGCCGCGCGGCTTTGAGTTCGGCTTGCTAAGCTCAAAAAACGCGACGATGAGCGGCGGCGCGGTAATGAATATCTCGCCGAAATACGCGGGCAAAAGGCATATCGCCGCGGCGGTCAGCGACTGCTTTGCGCGCAGTTTTATCAGCTCGCGAGTGCGCGCTTCGGGTACAAATCCGCACTTTTCGCGCAGACCAAGCCGCTCGAGTATCGTTTGAACGCCCAGTATCAGCGCCGTCATGCCCAGCGCGGAGATGAGGTAGGCCGCCCCGCCCGTCTGCATGAGTATCGGCAAAACGCAGGCGGATATTGCGGGCACAAATCCGCAGCCGAGCAGAGTTATATACCCCGCCGCGCAAAATATCCCGAGCGGCGCTTGCACCCAAACGGGCAGCGGAAGCAGACGGACTATCGCCGCGCCCGTGCCTGCCGAGAGCGCCACCGCCGCGAAAAGCCGCAGCTTTGAGGTGTTCCAGACCTGCTTCGGCGCAGCCAGCGCGCCTATCGCTATGGCAGTTATCTCGGGAAAAATTATCTCCCGCTCGCCCGTTATCTCCGCCGCCGCGACCATTCCCGCCGCCAGCAGCACCGAGATCAAAGCGGGCAGCCATGTTTTTTTATCCATCAAAAATTTTGCACTCCCCACATCAAAAGCGCCCCCGCACCCGCGGAAGCGCCGTGAATTTTATTCAGTTTTGATAAACCCTTTTCTGAAAAGCGGTATCATCATCGCGCCCGCCGCGTTGCCGAGCGACATTACGATCAGGTACAGCAGAGTGCGCATACTCCATACGCCCGCAAGCGTGAAGTAATACATATTCGCCACGCAGTGCTCGAAGCCGCTGATTATAAAGACCACTACGGGCAGGAATATCGCAAGTATCTGCCCAAGTGTGTTTTTTATGTTCTTGCTGCCGTCCGCCGCTATGAACATCAGCACGCCGCAGAAAAACGCAAGTATGAAAATGCTCAGCAGGCCGTCCTCGAGCTTTACGCGGCATATCTCACGCGCGCCCTCGCTTATGCCCGCTATGCGCGTTTGCCGTATCAGCAGCGCCGCAATCACCGCGCCCGCTAAGTTGCCGAGCCATATCAGCCCCAGTTCGCCGAGGTACGCCGCTTCGCGCTCTACCGCGTAGCCGACCTTGCCCGTAAAGAGGTTGAAGCCGAAGCTGAGTATCACGAAAAGCCCCGTGCCGAAAAGAAAAGCGCCCAAAAATTTGTTGCCGCAGGAAAGGTAGACCGTGCCGCCTATCGCGATGGCGAAGCCTGTAAGCACCGCGCGCAGCAGAATGTCAGCAATTTTTCTCATTTGATAATTTATCTCCTATTATATAAATTCCTCTAAAAATATATAGTATTTTCCGCCGACTTGCAATAGGCGCGGGCTTTATTTACAGTTTATTATCATGTTAGCCTGCCGCAACATATCCGCGCTTTCAGTTCTGGTAATTTACAGCCATCTCGGTCAGCATGGGGTACGCCGCAAGCTTGCCGCCCTCTAGGTCTTCGCGGTGCATATCCACCGCCGTGACCGCGCTGTTGCCATAGGTGGTGTAGTAGTAGATACCCTTGTCCGCGTTGCAGCAGGAGGTGTATATCGTTATCTCGTACTCCCCCTCTGCGACCTCGCAGCAGCCCCTTTGCTGGTCTACCGCGCCGAGTATGTGGAAAAACTGGCTGACGCTTTCCGCTTCTCCGCCGCCAGATACCGAGTTTGCCAGCACATACGCCGCCCGCACGAACCGCGACTGCGAGGAAAGGTCGCCCGGCAGACCCAGCGCGCCCATTCCGCGGCTGTAATGGTCAAGCGCGAGCTTATCGGAAAAGCAGTTGCGCGGCTGTTTCGGTGAGAGGTGCATAAAATCATTCAGGCGGAACATCTGCGCGGGGAAGGGCGGATTATTCGTCAGCACGCCCGCGGGGTCGTCGTAGACCTGCACACCCTCGGCGGTGGATTCCACTACTATCGTCTGCCGCTTATCGGCGATGATCCAGTGAAGCTGCGCCGCGGGCATCTGCGGGCTGAAAGGCGTATCGGTAAGGTTTATCTCCGCTATCACCTGCCGCGCCTGCTCGACGCTTTCGCAACTGCTGAGTATAAAGGGTATGAACTCATACTGCGCCACGTTTTTCGCGCCCGCCGCAGGTTTTGCGTACTTGGCGTTGCCGACGAAATTCAGCCCCGCCATGCCTAAGCCCTTTTCGTTCACCGCGTCGTAATAAAGCGGGTAGCCGCCCGCGATGTGCGCCGTGCCTATCATCGCGAAATGCTCGGCCGAAGCGCTGCCGTCGGAAAAACGCAGCTCAAAGCGGCGCGGCATTACCGCTATCTCCTCGCCGTATGAGCTTTCGTAATCTAGCGTTCTGCCGAAATACATATCGTCTGTTTTATAAACTGCTGCCGTACACATAAAGCATTGCCCTCCGTAAAAAATATATTGCATATATTATACCACACTTCGCCGCGAAAAATCAAGTGCTGAACTGTATCCTAATATAACACATTTAACTACATAACAGGAACTTCACACAAATTTCGCCCAATTTTCAACAAAGGCTGTTGCATTTTGTTAAGAATAGTTGTATAATAAGTACATGAAATATATGACAGCCGCGCTTTACAGCCGCTGTCTTGACGAAAGGAAATGTTTTAAAAATGGCTAACAGAATGATACTTAACGAGACCTCATATTTCGGCGCGGGCGCTATCAGCGAGATAGTTACCGAAGCTAAAAAGCGCGCTTTCAAAAAGGCGCTTGTAGTTACCGACCCCGACCTTATCAAATTCAACGTAGCGCAGAACGTTACTAAGCTGCTTGAAGAAGCGGGACTGGCTTACGAGATATTCTCGCAGGTAAAGGCGAACCCCACGGTAGCGGTAGTAAAGGCGGGCATAGAGGCTTTCAAGAAGGCTGAGGCTGACTACCTTATCGCGATAGGCGGCGGCTCTTCTATGGACACCGCAAAGGCTATCGGCATCATAATCGCGAACCCCGAGTACGCCGACGTTACCTCGCTCGAGGGCGCAGTTGACACAAAGAACCCCTGCGTTCCCATAATCGCAGTTCCCACCACCGCGGGCACGGCTGCCGAAGTTACCATCAACTACGTTATCACCGACGAGGAAAAGAAGCGCAAGTTCGTATGCGTAGACCCCCACGATATACCCGTAGTAGCCGTTATCGACGCGCAGATGATGTCCTCTATGCCTAAGGGACTCACCGCTTCGACAGGTATGGACGCTCTTACCCACGCGATCGAGGGCTACACCACTCTCGGCGCATGGGAGCTTACTGACATGATGCACCTAAAGGCTATCGAGGTCATTTCCCGCTCGCTGCGCGCAGCCTGCCAAAACGACCCTAAGGGCAGAGAAGATATGGCTCTCGGCCAGTACATCGCAGGCATGGGCTTCTCTAACGTAGGTCTTGGCGTGGTACACGGCATGGCTCACCCCCTCGGCGCTTTCTACGACACTCCTCACGGCATTGCGAACGCCGTACTGCTGCCCTACGTTATGGAATACAACGCTCCTTACACCGGCGAGAAGTTCAAGTACATAGCCGAAGCTATGGGCGTTGACACCACGGGCATGGATCAGGAAGCTTACAGAAAGGCTGCCGTAGACGCTGTAAAGCAGCTCTCTAAGGACGTTGGTATCCCCGAAAAGCTGCACGAGATAGGCGTTAAGGAAGAAGACCTCCCCGCGCTTTCGCAGTCGGCATTCGACGACGTTTGCACAGGCGGCAACCCCAGACCCTGCACGGTAGAATCTATCCTCGGTATCTACAAGACAGCGTTCTGATAATTCTGAACAACTCAGATAAATGAAATAAGTCGAATATAAAAGAGCGGCGCAGCTTTCTCACAAGGCTGCCCGC
Organism: Ruminococcus sp.; assembly: GCA_048252855.1. Lineage (GTDB taxonomy): Bacteria > Bacillota > Clostridia > Oscillospirales > Ruminococcaceae > YE71. The sequence goes on along the minus strand of DBEZOM010000120.1, from coordinate 23,442 downwards.
TCTTTTTTGCGTTAATTCAAATTGTCAAATTCGTCCGTTTCGCAGAATGTCTGCACATCGTAGAGGAAAAGCACCTGATCGTAGTCGGCGGGGTCGGCGAAATCCTCCAGCTTCTCGCCCTCCTCCAACATACCGGGGTCTACCAGCGTGATCTCTGAGTAGTGCGGCGCTAGGAAAGGTATCATGCAGTTGGCATAATCCGACTTGATTATCAGCAGCTTCGGCAGATCTTTGCCCGTAGTTACCACCCGCGTGCACTTGAAGTTGCTTGCGCCTAGGTAGTAGGAGTATTTGTCGGCGCTGTTCAGCCCCGCGGAATTGTAGAGCGAGGTCTTGCTGTAAGTCTGCTTGTCGCGCAGCATTTTTACCGACTTTACATAGCTGCCGTATTTGCAGCGGTAGGCGGTAATGGTGTCCTCGCTTACCCGCCGCACGCCGCTTTCCGCCGAAAGTTCGCCGCGGTAGTAAACGTGCGAATAGTCCATATCGTAATTCGCGAGGGTGTAAGGCGCGCTGCCCATCTTGCCGATAGCCGCCGAGTACGCCTCGTAAGCGCCCGCCTGTGTCCAGTATGGGTCGGTGCGGAAGTAGATGTAGCTGTCACGCGCGGAGTAGAGCGCGCTGAAAACGTCAAGCGGGTTTACCGCCTCGTCGATGTCGAAATAAATATCGTCGATAAGCTTTTGCTGGTCTATCGCCCCCGCCGAATCGGGAAGCTCGCTGCGGTATATGCCCGAAGCGGTCGGCGCGAGCATTATGTACATCGAAGTGCCCTTGTACTTTTTGTAAAAGGCGTTAATATCCGCGACGTTCTTATCCCGCCGCGACTTATCGTAATCGGAGAAAACGTCCACCAGCATATCGCGCTCTTTATCGTGGTAAACGCTGCGAAACTGCCGCCTGCCGGTAAGCTCGGCCGAGCGCGCGCAAAGCGACTCCCAGTTCGCCTTAAAGGGAAAATTGCTCACGGCGTAGTCCTCAGCCGCCTGCTGCACGCTGCCATTCTGCACCAGCGCTTTTTTGAAAGGCTTGCCGTGCTGAAAAAACACCGTGCTCACGCCTATCATAGCAGTTACCGCGAAAAACATGATTATGCTTATGCAGTTCAGCACCTTTTTCATATCGTTATCCCGCACCCGCCTTTCTTTATCAGTATATCATGTAAGCCGTGCATATCATCATCAGCACAAGCTCTATAACGGGGAAAGCTACCCTGTACCAGCCCGCCCCCGCGCGCTTGAATATAGTAGGGATAATGCTGCCCATGGTAAAAAGAGCCATGATTATCAGCGGCACACTTATCCCCGCGAGGTACTCTATATAGCCGTTCTGCGTGCCTGCGGCAGGGGCGTTGAGCATTTTCAGCAGACCTCTGCCCTGCGCCGCCTGCGGTAGATACGCCGCCGCACCGCATATGAACATTATCGCGGCGGAGAGCGTTTTGCGCAGAGCTTTAGGCATTTTCCTGCCCGCGCCCGCGATCTCAGCGATTATCGCCGCCGAAAGTATCAGCCCGCAGACCAGCCAGCCCGCGGTAAAGCCGTACCACATCACCGCCGCCGTTACCGATACCAGTACGCCGCAGCAGGCAGCCGTCTTGCCGCCCCTGCCGCCAAGCCTGCGAAGCGGTGCGGCAAAGTAGTCGCGCGACCACTCGTAAAGCGGTATGTTCATCTCGCGAACCGAACTTTTCACGCCGTCTTTGAATATCCTGCGGCGGAAAGCGGGCTTTACGGGGAAGCCCAGCATCAGCGCCGCGCCCCTGCCCATATTCAGCATACCGTTCAGCGTGGTGCAGAAGCAGGCGCAGAATATCATGACAGCCAGCCAAGCGGGCGCACCGCGAACGCTCTCAAAGTCGGTCTTTTTCACATCCTCAAGCGCGCGGCTGAGCGGATCGGCGATTATCAGATACTCCGCCAGACCCGTGATGTAGCAGCGCACGCCCTCGGCCGTTTTCTCAAGCGTCACCTTCGGCTCGGCAAAAGTCTTGCGGAAATTTTTGTATTTCAGTATCGGCCCGAACCCCAGCGATGGGAAAAATCCCGTGTACGCCGCCAGCGCGCTGAATTTCGTCTGCGCTTCGCAGTCGCCGCGGTAAACGTCGGTGAGGTATGAGATGATGTGCGCCGCTATCACCCCCGCGCCGAAAAGTTTCAGCCCGTAAGGCAGGTTCGGTGCGAGCGCCCCGCCGTGCGCAAATATCAGAAACGCCGCCCCGCATAGCAAGGCGTTGCCCGCCAGCACCAGCCGCCGCCGCGCGAGCTTCGGCTTTTCGCCGTCCTTTTTCGCGCGGCCGTTGTATATCGCGATGCCCGAGAAATACGCAATCAGCAGCAGTGCGAAATACACCGCCGCCCCGCGCCAATCCGCCGCCGATATGAAAAGCAGGTTGCCCGCAAATATCAGCAACGGACGGCGCTTCGCGGGGATAAGCGCGTAGATAAGCATGAAAACGGGCAGGAAAAAGTATGGAAAAAGTACGTTATACAGCTCCATTTTCGTCCTCCCTTTCCGCAAATATCCTGCCGCACACCTCCGCCAAACTATCGGTCGTGTACATAGAATTAAGCACGTCGAGCAGGGCGTGCGCCGAAAGCCCCTCGGGCAGACCCAGCTCCGCCGCCAGCCGCGCACGCTTTTCCGCCGCGCAGCCCGTGCCCGAAAGCCCCAGCATATACATATCGCTGCCCGTGATGCCGCCGTGCTCAGCGCTTTCGCCGTCGAGCTGCGCGCCCGCGTTTTCCAGCAGACCCCGCAGCGTTTCGGCGCTGATGCCCTCTACGCCGAGCGTGCCCTCTTTCGAGGGGGCGGCCTTTCGCCGCTCTTTGCCCTTTATCTGCGGAATATGCAGGTTCAGCACGCGGCTTTGCAGCTCTTTTGGCAATATTTGCTTTATGTACGCGCGTATCTGCCTGCCCGCCGCGTCGGAATCGGTCATGACGATCAGCCCGGTTTTCTCGGCGTAAAAGCGCAGCAGCGCGCAAAGTTCTTTATCCTTATAAATGCCGAAGCCGTGAGTAGTGATGATAACGCCGTCTACCAGCGAGGCAAGCTTTATCTTATCATACTTGCCCTCTACCACCAGCGCTTGTTTCAGCTTTATTTTTTCAGACATCTTACCTCTGCCGACCCCCTTTACGCCATTGCCGAAGCGGCGAACTGCTCTACCGCCAGCGCCGACATCTCAGCGTTCATAGATACGCTTTTCAGCCGGTAATCGCACTCGGAAAGAAGCGTCTGCACGCGGCGTATGCGCTCCAGCGGTATGTTCGCGCACTCGGAAAATGCGTTTTTTATCGCAAATTCGCGGTTTTTCGGGTACTTGAAATCCCGCGCGCACTGCTCCCAGCCCATGCCCGCCGCGCGTGCGAGCTTAGCGCGGTAAATATCCGCCAGCGAGAGATTTATTATCGAAAGCACCTGCGTAGGCTCGTAATTCTGCGCTTTCAGCTCGTCGAGCCGCTTAAAGACAAACAGCGCGTTCGACCGCAGGATATTCAGCGCGAGGGCGTAGCCGTCAGACTCTATCTTGCGCACGCAGAGCGCGTCAATATCCGCCCGCGTTATCTCGCGCCCCGCGGCATACGCCGTCAGCTTTTCTATCTCCATATTGATATGCGCCGTTTCGCAAAGGCAGAGCTGCGCCAGATATTCCGCGTCGCGCTTTGAGATAGCCGCACCCGCGCGTGACACCGCCGCCGCTATCGCCTTAGCCGAGTCGGCGGGGCTTTTGTACGCAAATTCGCATACCGCGCCGTGCTTTGCGCATAGGTCGGCGAAACGGCGGTTTTTATCGGTGAGCGAGCGGCGGTTTTTATAAAGCTCTTCGCCGCCTGCCGAAATTATCATCACGGTAGTTTCGGGAATATCGGCGACTATGCCGCGCAGCAGGTCGGCCTGATTTTTGAGCATATTTTCCATATTCAGCCCGTTCAGCGTCACCACTACCCGCTCGGCAAACATCGGCAGCACCTGCACCGCGTCCGCCAGCGCCTCCATATCCAGCTCCTGCGCGTCGAAAATGTGCAGGTTCATCATCTGCGCTTCGGGCGGGCAAAGCTTCGCCGCCAGCTTTTTGGCAAAAGGCTCGAGCGCGCCCGTATCTCTGCCGTAAAACAGATACAGATTTTCATACTTAGCAGCGCGCACGTTCGCCGCGCACTCCGCAGGGGTCTGCACCGCCATTTTTTACCCTCCTTACGCTTTTTCGCCATTATACAGCAACACCGCACATCGCGTGCGGCATTGCAGAAAATATCAGTTTACAAAGTTTAGCCCGCGGGCCATGCGAAATCTCTTCCCGCCAGAACGTGGAAGTGTATGTGGAACACCGTCTGTCCCGCCGACTCGCCGCAGTTTGAAACTACGCGAAAGCCGTTCTTGAACTCCTCGTGCTCCGCCGCCAGCTTCGAGATGACCTCGTAGATGTGCGAAACCACGCCGCTGTTCTTATCGTTTATGTCTGAAAGCTTCGCTATATGCTCCTTAGGTATCACCAGCCAGTGCACGGGGGCAGTGGGGGCGATGTCGGCGAAAACGTAAACGCTCTCGTCCTCGTAGATCTTGTTCGAGGGTATCTCGCCCGCGATTATTTTGCAGAATAAGCAATCGTTCATTGTTAGCGCTCCTTTACTTTATAAAGTTTGCCAATATGCCGTCAAGCGCGTTGAGGGCTTCGTCGATCTTGTTCTTATCGCCGATACCCGCCATAGCGCTCTCGGGACGACCGCCGCCCTTACCGCCTGTAACTGCGGCTACTTCCTTTACTATCTTGCCCGCGTGCGCGCCCTTAGCGATAGCCGCCTTAGAGCAAGCGCAGAGGAACTTCGGCTTTTCGTCGGCAGTGCCCGCCATCACGAGTACGAAAGGCTCGCTGAGGTTCTTTACCGCGTCGGAGAATTTCTCGTACATATCCGAGCCGACGTTGGTCATCATGTTCGCCATTATCTTTACGCCGTTGATCTCGCGGCAGTTCTTGGTCATGTTGGTGAATATAGCGTCGGCGATGCGCTTTCTGAGCTGTTCGGATACCTTGCCCAGCTCCTTGTTCTCGTCGAGAACGGCTACTATTCTTTCAGCCAGCAGAGCGGGGTCGTTGAGCTTGAGCAGCTTAGCCGCCTGCGCCATGCGTGCGTTTATCTCGTTGAGCAGTGCGAGAACGCCCGTACCCGTTACAGCTTCGATACGGCGAACGCCAGAAGCTACCGAGCCTTCGGAGATTATCTTGAAAAGGCCCGCCTGCGAGGTGTTTTTGAGGTGAGTACCGCCGCAGAATTCCATCGAGAAATCGCCCATGCTGACTACTCGTACAGTTTCGCCGTACTTTTCGCCGAAGAGCGCCATAGCGCCCAGTTTCTGCGCTTCCTCTATCGGCAGTACCTGAGTCTTAATATCCATGCAGGAGAGTATCTTGTCATTTACCAGCGCTTCGATCTCAGCCAGCTCTTCGGGCGAGATAGCCTCGAAGTGCGAGAAGTCGAAACGTACTCTGTCAGCGTTTACGAGCTGACCTTTCTGATGAACGTGCTCGCCCAATACCTGACGCAGTGCCGCCTGAAGCAGATGTGCGGCGGTGTGGTTGCGGGCGATAGCCATGCGGCGCTCGGCGTCTACCGAGAAGTGCGCGGTCTGTCCCGCCTCGATATAGCCCTCGGTTATCTTTACGGTGTGGGCTATCTTGCCGCCTACGGCTTTCTGAGTATCGGTAACTTCCGCCTTACCGGTCAGGGTAACTATCGTGCCCGTGTCGCCTACCTGTCCGCCGCTCTCAGCGTAGAAAGGCGTAGCTTTGGAAACGATGTATGCTGTCTGACCCGCCTCGGCGCGCATTACCAGCTCTTCGTCATTAGCGATGAAATCTACCGTAGAGTCAGCCTCGGTAGTATCGTAGCCCAAAAATTCGCTTGTAAATTCTTTATCTATACGGTGGAATACCGTTTCGTCAGCGCCCATGTATTTCGAGCCGCCGCGTGCTTCTCTCGCAGTGGTGCGCTGTACTTCCATGCACTTGTAGTAACCCTCTTCGTCTACCGTCATGCCCTTTTCTTCCAGTATCTCGCGGGTGAGGTCGATGGGGAAGCCGTGGGTGTCGGAAAGCTTGAAGCAGTCCTCGCCCGAAAGCACCTTAGCGCCCTTTTCGGTAAGGTCGGCGATGTAGTCCTCCAGCAGCTTCATACCGCGGTCAATGGTGCGGTTGAAGTTCATTTCCTCGTTGGTGAGCACCTTAACTATATAATCGTACTTTTCTTCCAGCTCGTTATACTCGCACTTGTTGCAGTCTACTACCGTCTTTACGATGTCCTTGAGGAAAAGGCCGTTTATGCCGAGCAGCTTGCCGTGGCGTACAGCGCGGCGAACAAGGCGGCGCATAACGTAGCCCGCGCCCTCGTTAGATGGCAGAACGCCGTCGGAAGCGAGGAAAGTTACCGCGCGGATATGGTCGGTGATAACGCGGACGGAAACGTCCTTCTTGTAGTCCTCGCCGTAGGTGCAGCCCGCTATCCTGCAAATGTGGTCGCGGATAGCCTTTACGGTATCAACGTCGAATATCGAGTCAACGCCCTGCATCATGGTAGCAAGACGCTCAAGACCCATACCTGTATCTATATTCTTCTGCGCGAGGGGGGTGTATGTGCCGTCCTCGTGGCGCTCGAACTGAGTGAATACCAGATTCCAGAATTCCATATATCTGTCGCAGTCGCAGCCTACTGTGCAACCGGGCTTGCCGCAGCCGTACTCTTCGCCGCGGTCGAAATATATCTCGGAACATGGGCCGCAGGGGCCGTCGGTGCCGGCTTCCCAGAAGTTATCTTCCTTGCCCATGCGGAAGATATGATCCATCGGCACGCCGATCTTTTCATGCCATATCTTTTCAGCCTCGTCGTCGTCCTCGTAAACGGAAACGTAAAGGCGCTCGGTAGGCAGCTTGAGCACGTCAACGCAAAATTCCCAAGCCCAAGAGATAGCTTCTTCCTTAAAATAATCGCCGAAAGAGAAGTTGCCCAGCATCTCAAAATAAGTGCCGTGGCGGGCGGTCTTGCCGACATTTTCGATGTCGCCCGTGCGTATGCACTTCTGGCAGGTAGTCATTCTGGTGCGCGGAGGCACTTCCTGACCCGTAAAGTAAGGCTTTAGGGGAGCCATGCCCGCTACTATCAGCAGCAGCGAATTATCGTTCTGCGGTACGAGCGAGTAGCTCTTTTTTCTAAGGCAGCCCTTGCTCTCAAAAAATTTCAGATACGCCTCTCTGAGGTCGTTCAGACTGGTCCATTCCATTTTTATCTTCCTCCGTATAAATAAATTGCGCTGTGCCGCCGCAAACAAAAAACGCTTCGCCCAGCCGCCCGCAGGCGAAATGGGACGAAGCGCAAAAAACGTTCCGTGTTACCACCCAAATTACAGCGCAAAGCGCGCCGTCACTCGTTTAGCCTTAACGCGGCCGAACGCCGCCGCTTTTCGGCAAAAGCCGTTTGCGGCGATGCTCCGGAGCAGCCCCCGAACACTGCGGCAGAAGCTCTCAGCAAGCACGCTTCTTTCTCTGTACGCCGCCCATGATCTCGGTTAATTCCATCACAGCTTTTAAATATTGTCCAAACTATATTATATCAGATTTCGGCGGGGTTGTCAAGGAGTTTTTAGTGTTATTTTATCCCCTTGACCTTATATCCCTGCGCGGTGACTGCGTTTTTCAGCACCTCGTCGGGTACGTCTTTCGTCAGCGTGATGTACGCGCACTTGTCCTCCAGCGATACTTCGGCGTTCACGCCGTCTATCTCGTTGAGCACGCGGGTGACGGTCGCGGTGCAGTGTCCGCACATCATGCCGTCTATCTTCATTACTTTATTGTTTGAATTATCCATAGTCTTGTCCTCCGTTTTTGAATTCTTAGAATTGTCCGATTTGTTTTTGCCGCGTCCGAAAAGGTTCAGCCGCAGTGCGTTCATTACTACGCAGAATGAACTCAGGCTCATCGCCGCCGCGCCGAACATCGGGTTGAGCTTCCAGCCAAAGATCGGGAAGAACACGCCCGCCGCAAGCGGTATGCCGAGCGAATTGTATATCAGCGCCCAGAAAAGGTTCTCGCGGATATTGCGGATGACCGCGCGGCTGAGGCTTATCGCGGACGCCGCGTCGCGCAGGTCGCTCTTCATAAGCACTATGTCCGCCGACTCTACCGCTATGTCCTGCCCCGCGCCGATGGCTATTCCTACGTCTGCCGCGGCGAGGGCGGGGGCGTCGTTTATACCGTCGCCTATCATGGCTACCTTTCTGCCCTGCGCCATCATCTCGCCTACTATGCGCGCCTTGTCGGCGGGCATAAGCTCTGCCTGCACCTCGTCAACGCCGAGCTGCGCGCGGATAGCTTCCGCAGTAGCGGCGTTGTCGCCGGTAAGCATTACCGTCTTTATCTTCATGCCGTGCAGCTGCTCTATCGCTTCGCGCGAGGTCGGCTTTACGGGGTCGGCGAGGGTGAACATTCCAATGACTTTGCCGTCCGCCGCGATGTAGAGGGGTATCGCGCCGCCCGCCGCCGCTTTGTCCGCGCGGTCAGAGTACGCCGAAATATCTGCGCCGCTCTGCTCCATAAGTCTGCGGTTGCCGATGAGCACGCGCCTGCCTGCCGCCTTGCCCGAAATTCCTCCGCCCGCCGTTTCCGCGTAGTCTTCGCACTCATAAGGCGCGGCGGACTGCTCGTCGCAGTAGCGGGTAACAGCGCCCGCCAGCGGGTGAGAGGACTTTACCTCCAGCGAATTTGCCAATCTCAGCAGCTCGGCTTTATCGAAATCGTCCGCGTATACCGCCTGCACTTCGGGTCTGCCCTCGGTGCAAGTGCCAGTTTTGTCGAGCACTACGGTGTCCACAAGATGTGCTGTCTCAAGGCTTTCCGCCGATTTTATCAGTATGCCGTTCTGCGCGCCCTTGCCCGTGCCGACCATTATAGCGGTAGGCGTTGCAAGGCCCAGCGCGCAGGGGCAGGAGATAACGAGTACCGAGATAGCCATGTTCAGCGCGAATGAAACGTCTTTGCCCGCCAGCAGCCATGCCGCGCCCGCAACTATCGCTATGCAGATGACCACGGGCACAAAAACGCCGCTTATCTTATCCGCAAGGCGCGCTATCGGTGCTTTTGAAGCCGAAGCGTCCTCCACCAGCGCGATTATCTGCGAAAGGGTGGAGTCCTGCTCGGTCTTTTCGCAGCGGCACTTTACAAATCCGCCCGCCGAGATGCTCGCGCTCATAACTCTGTCGCCGACGTTTTTTTCTACGGGTATGCTCTCGCCCGTCAGCGCCGACTGGTCTACCGTGCAGCTTCCCTCTATAACTACACCGTCGCAGGGCACGCTCTTGCCCGCGCGCAGCAGGAAAATATCGCCCACCGCGACCTTCGAAGCGGGTATCTCCTGCTCTTTGCCGTCGCGGACAACTACCGCCGTTTTCGGCGCAAGGTCTACCAGTTTGGATATTGCGTCAGAAGTCCTGCGCTTGCTGCGCGCCTCGAGATATTTGCCGACGGTTATCAGCGTGAGTATCATTCCGCATGACTCGTAGTAGAGATCCATAACGTGGCCGTGCGCGGCGGCGAGGTCGCCCCTGCCCATGTAGTAAGCGGCGGCGTATGTGCCGTAAAGGCTGTAAACGAATGCCGCCGTAGCGCCCAGCGCGATAAGGCTGTCCATATTAGGCGTGCGGTGTATCAGATTTTTAAAGCCGTTGCTGAAATAGTGAAAATTCAGCGCGATTATCGGCACGGTCAGCAGAAGCTGAGTCAGCGCGAAGATCATCATGTTCTCGTGGCCTTTGAGTATCGCGGGCAGCGGGAAGCCCGCCATGTGGCCCATGCAGATGTAAAACAGCGGCACTAGGAACACCACCGAGCTTATCAGCCGCCGTTTCATATTTTTCAGTGCCTTTTCCGCGGCGTTTGATTTTGCCGCGCCCGTATCGCCGCCCGTCTGCGCGCCGCCAGCCGCTTTTTCCGAAGCGCCGTAGCCCGCCTTTTCAACAGCCGCGATCATATCCGCGGGCGAAACGCAGCTTTCGTCGTACTCTACCTGCATCGAATTTTGCAGCAGGTTCACGTTCACGCTTTTAACGCCCTCCAGCTTTTTTACCGCTTTTTCAACGTGCCCTTGGCAGGCGGCGCAGCTCATTCCCGTAACGTCAAATTTTTTCTTTTCCATAATTATCTACCAGCTTTCCAATTACTAAAAACGTCATTTCAGCTTTTTGATAAGCTCTACCGCCTCGTCCATGATGCCGACGTTGCCGTTCGCGACCTCTTCGCACACGCAGGTCTTTAAATGCTCCTGCAAAACTAGGTAGCCCAGCCCCTGCAAGGCGCTCTCCGCCGCGGCTATCTGCGTCAAAATGTCGCCGCAGTAGCGGTTTTCGTCCAGCATTTTCTGTATGCCGTTCATCTGCCCGATGATGCGGTTTATGCGGTTGCGGAGCTGCTTCATCTCCTGCTCGCCGCGCGGCGTGTGCTTGTGTCGGCAGCACTCGCAGCAGTTCTGCGGAGCTTCTTCTGCGCAGCAAGCGCCCGCAGCGTTATCCGTCATTATATCTTTTATCTCTTCCAAATCATGCACCTCCAATATACCCCCTCGGGGTATCTTTATTATATACCCCCATAGGGTATTTGTCAACAGCATTTCGCTCATTTTAACATATTGTTTTCATTTTCGCATAAAAAAATACAGACCCCGCGAAATTGCGAAGTCTGCATCGAAATTTTCTGTTATATCATATCAGCCGCTTTATGCAGGTGACGTTATTGTACCTCGCTACCGAATCGTAGTAGGAGATAACTATGCCCGTAGCCGAGGACTCAGCGTGGACTATCTTGCCGTCGCCGATGTACATAGCCACATGGTATATCGAAGAGTAGCTCGAGCCGCCGTAGAATACGAGGTCGCCGGGCTGTATATTGCTGTACGAAACGCTTGTGCCGTAGCCCGCCTGCGCGGAAGCGAGATGCGGCAGCGAAATGCCTATCTGCGCGTAGGAAAGCATTACAAGTCCCGAGCAGTCGGTAGCGCCGAACTGGCTGCCGCCCCATACATATCTGCCGCCGACCATGCTCTTAGCGTAATTTACCACGGTGCTTATCTGCTGATCGCGGTTGCTGGGAGTCGGGTCAGGCTCGGGTTCCGGTTCAGGCTCGGGCGCAGGGGTGGTAGTCTTTGGCGTAGTGGTCTTAGGCGCTTCGGTCTGAGTAGGCTCGGTCTTTTTGGTGTCCTCAGTAGCCTTTGTAGTGTCGGGCTTGCTGTCGTCGTCCTTAGTGGTCTTATCGGGCTTGGAGGAATCTTTCTTAGTGGTCTCGCCCTTACTCGAATCGTCCTTATCGGAACTGTCGCCCTTAGAGTCTTTATTATCTTCGGGAGCGGCAGTGGTGGTAGTAGTGGTGGTCTTAGCCGCCTCAGATACCTTATTATACTCTGCCGAGAGCTGGTCAGCCTGCGACTGGTAAGCCGAAAGGTCGCCGCTCAGCGCTTCGATAGAATCGCCGTATTCCTTCTGCATATCCAGCAGCTCTTTCTGCTGTTTCGCAAGGTCGGCCTGCTTGCTGGCGTAATCCGCGCTCTTTTCTTTCAGCGCGGCGCTCTGCTCGTCAAGCTCAGCCTTGTACTTTTCTATCTTCGCTTTCTGCTCCAGCAGATCGTCTATCACTTCGTTATCGTGCGCCGCAACGCGCTTTACAAGCTCTACGCGCATAAGCACGTCGTAGAAATTCTCAGCGTTTATCAGCACTTCCGAGTAAGAATCGTTGCCCGCGATATACATTGCGCGCAGGCGCTCCTTAAATTCATCTATGCCTACCGCTATATCGTCCTCCGCCTGCTCGAGCTGGTACTGGGTATCGCGCATATCTGAGTCGAGCTGCGCCATTTCGTCCTCCAGCTTAGCCGTGCGGTCGTTCAGCTTAGTGATCTTTTTCTCGATGGTCTTTGCCTTTTCGTTTACAGCCTCCAGCTTTTTCTTCTGACCGCTGATGTCGCTGCCCGCGTCGGCGATTTTCTTATCCAGCTCAGCCTTTTTGCTTTCTAGGTCTGAGAGCTGCTTATCGTAGTCCTCGCCATCGTCCGCCGAGCCGCTTATCACCGCCGAATTTTTCAGCGGCTGTTCATTTATGCCTACCCCGCCGAATATCGTCAGCGAGATAACAGCTGCTGCGGCAACTGCCGCAAATCTTTTCATTAGTGACTTTATGTACATTTTAATTGCTCCGTTTTAATATCAATAATCCCCAATTTTTGCCAACTATAACTTATTATTTTCTCCTGTAAGGTGTTACTGATTTGTAATACATTATAATTCCTTTTTTCCAATTTGTCAATAGTTTGCCCACTCATTTGTGCATTTTGTACACCCAAGATTTACGGTTTTTATAATTTGCTGTACGTTTTTTTGTGCACATTAACGGTCACACACTGCCAAAACGCAGCAATTTAGCGCAAAAAAGAGAGCGGTACTGCGCCGCCCTCTGCGATTATCCATATTTTAGTTAAGAATTGACATATTCCACAAAGCGCAGGAAAGCCGCTCTGCCGTTTTCATCGCGCTTGTAAACGCCCGCATGCTCCAGCACCTTTGCGAATACCGCGCCCACTTCGTCCTGTATAACGGCTTCAACATTCTCCGCGGTGACTTCGCGGCGGCTGAGGAAATCCTCCGCCCAGTCGGCGTGTTTTTCCAGTACGGGGTCTGTGCGCAGGTCGGCGCCCGCCTTTATCGCTTCGGCAAGCTGCTGCATCTCGCCTTTCAGACGGCTGGGCAGCACCGCAAGGCCCATTACCTCTATCAGACCGATGTTCTCCTTTTTAATATGGTGCAGCTCAGCGTGGGGGTGGTAAACGCCCAGCGGGTGCTCGGGGGTGGTGATGTTGTTGCGCAGCACCAGATCAAGCTCGTAGCTGCCGTCGCGCATACGCGCTATCGGGGTTATCGTGTTGTGCGGTTCGCCGTCGGTCTGCGCGAAGATGAACGCGCTCTCGTCGGTGTAGCCGCGCCACGCTGTAAGTATCTTGTCGGCAAGGTCGGCTAAGCGCTCGGGGTCGCCGCCGCTGATACGGATAACGGACATCGGCCACTTAACTATGCCCGCCTTCACGTCGTCGAAGCCCTTGAAGCTGACGGGCGTTTCAACGGGGGCTTTCTCCATCGCGAAAGTGTATCTGCCGCCCTGAAAATGCTCGTGCGCGAGGATAGACCCGCCAACTATCGGCAGGTCGGCATTTGAGCCTACGAAATAATGCGGGAATTGGCGGATAAAGTCGAAAAGCTTGCGGAAAGCCTGCTTGTCGATCACCATCGGCGTGTGCTTTTTATTGAAAACAATGCAGTGTTCGTTGTAGTAAACGTATGGCGAATACTGGAATCCCCACGGTTCGCCGAGAATTTCTATCGCGGCTATGCGGTGGTTCTGGCGGGCGGGATAATTGACTCTGCCCGCGTAGCCCTCGCACTCGCGGCAAAGCTGACACTTAGGGTAGCCTGCCTGCGGAGCGTTTTTGGCGGCGGCGATGGCTTTCGGGTCTTTCTCAGGCTTGGAAAGATTTATCGTTATATCCAGTTCGCCGTAATCGGTAGCGGTCTTCCAACGCATATCGCGGGCGATGCGATAGCGGCGGATATAGTCGGTATCGCGGCTGAAATGGTAAAAATTATCAGTAGCCTTTTCTGGCGACTCGGCATAATCAGCGCGGAATTTTTCATTGACGTAAGACGGACGCGGCGTCAGCAGACCCATCAGTTTGGTATCAAAAAGGTCGCGGTAAACTACGCTGTTTTCGCAAAGCCCCTTTTCGCAGGCGTAGTCGAGCAGCTCGCGAAGCGTTTCCTCGAGGTCAACTTCGGCGTACTCCTCCTGCGGCTCTTCATAAGAATCCAGCCCCAGCGCTTCAAGCAGGCGGTTAGTAGCGTAGACCTTATCGAGCGGCGAGATCAGCCCTTTTTCCAGAGCGTATGTTACCAGTTTTTTTATGCTTTCGTATATCATGGTATCCCTCCTGTAACGGATAGCCGTATTATCTTTAGTATTATACCATATTTTTTAACGTTTTTCAACTATGCGGACAAATTTCGCGCGCATTTTTAATTGTCCCGATTTTGACACATCAAACGTGCTATAATATAGACATAGCAAAGAGAAAACAACGCGAGCCGCCCAAAGCAGAGCGGCGTATAAGGGAGGAAATGTCATGAAAATTTACAATTCGTACAAATCAAACGCATCGGGCGAGCCTGCTAAAAAAGCTGCGGGCGGGGTAAACGGCGTAGCGGCGGCGCTGCTGATAGCGATGTTCGCGGCGGCGATAGCTTTCGGGCTGGCGGCTTTTCGGCAGATGGGCAGCGGCAGCGAGGGTGCGGCGCTTGCCTGCACGGGCGCGGGGGTAGCGCTCATCGTCGCGGCGGACGAGCTTATCCACAGCAGATTTTTCGGCTGCGAAAAGCGCGACGAAGAGGACGTTTTCGACGATATTTTCGGCGACATCTTCTGACTTTTTAACAAGCCTTCCACATAATCCCTTTTCAAATACAGCGGGCGAAAGCCCAAAAGTACCCCGTATCGTGCGGCAAAATGCACGGTGCGGGGTGCTTTTTTGTGTTCAAATTTTAGCCGACTTCGCCGCGCGATTTGTTCAAAATTGACTTGCGCCGCGTTTTGTGGTATAATTTATAAAAACGTATGTTAGGAGAATTTTTTATGATAAGGCATATTTTATTCTGGAATTTTACAGAAAAGGTCAAAACTGAGCATAGTGAGAAGCAGTCGCTCGAGTTTTTACAGCGCTCGGTAGCGACGATGAACGGGCATATCGAGGGGCTTATCCGCGCCGAGATCGGGGCGAACACCGCGGACGGCTACGACCTGGTTTTCTACTCGGAATTTACCGACGCGCAGGCGCTTGCCGCGTTTAAAGACCACCCTCTGCACGTCGCCCACCGCGAGCGCTGCGCCGACATCGTTACCGATAGGCTTTGCGGCGATGTTACTGCCGACTAAACCACCCAACTGTAAAACCAAAAACAAAAACCGCTGTCCGTACCAAACCGAACAGCGGTATTTTTATGCAAATCAGTTTTTCACAAAGCCCTCGGCGCAGGTCTTTAGCTGAGCCATCGCGGCTTCATCGTAGCAGTTGCCCTGAATGTAGATGTAATTGCCGCCGCCGAGCGAATAGTAGGCGCGCACGGTGTAGAATGTGCCGTTTGAGCCGTCGAGCCTTTCGGTGACAATGCGCGCTTCCACGCCGCCGACCGCCGCGTCAGAAACCTCCAGCAGCTCCGCCGTGTCGTATGGCCTGCCCTCGGCTTTCAGCTCTTCCGCCTGCGAATTTGTGTTGTCAACGTAGTCGCGGCGCGCCTGAACGAGATCGTCAAGCGTTTCCTGCGTGTTCCAAAGCTGCACCGCCATGTTTGTGTTGTCCGAGATCATCGTTTCCATCAGCGGGCGGAACTGCACCGCGTCGTCGTCGAAAGAGGGTTGAAGCTCGGCATCGTACTCGTTATACTCCGCGCCATCGGGCAGCGGCAGACTGAAGCCAAACTCCTCGTTGGTATAAACGTTGCCCGCCTGCGCGTCGTCCTCCGCCTGCGAATCTTCCGCTTCGTCGGTGCTTTCTACGCTCTCATCTGCCGCGCTTTCGGTATCTTCCACGCTTTCAGTATTCTCCTCAGCAGCGCTCTCTTCGGTATCGTCCGCCGCACTTTCCTCGGCGTTGTCCACCGTTTCAGCCACCGAAGAGTCAGCGCCCGAGCCTTCCTCCGCGGGCAGATCTTCGATATATCCGCAGCCCGCCGCCGTCATCATCGCAAATGCCGCGCAAAAAGCGGCTATCTTTTTAATAGTATCCTTTCTCATTTTTTCTCCTTTCGTCTTAGCAGTTTTTTCCTTTAGGATTGCTGAAAATCCCTGTCGAAGGTTATCACCGTGTAGTAATTTTTATCTTCTTTTTCCAACTCTGTATCTATGTAGAATTTCAGCTGCTCGTCAGTATAGCGGCAGTCGAAGGGCACTACCAGATCAAAGATGACGTTTGTGTGCGTTTCGCCGCTCACCAGCCTGAAATCGTGGATATGCAGGCGCTCGTCAAGCTGCTTTATCACCCCGCGCACCATCTCTTTGCAGGCGTTTACCTGCTCGTTGTCAACGTCTATCGGGTCCATGTGTATCGTCATGCGCACGTTCAGCTCGCTGAAGATCCGCCGCTCGATGCAGTCTACCAGGTCGTGTATCTGCGGAAAATCCTCGTCGCTGCGCACCTCCGCGTGCAGCGAGCCGAGCTTGTTGCCGGGGCCGTAATCGTGTATCACCATATCGTGCAGACCGATTATTCGCTCGTCCTCCAGCGCCAGCGCGCGTATCTTCTCGCAAAGCTCGGGATCGGCGGGCTTGCCGATAAGCAGGTCTACCGTGCCGCGAACTATCTCGAAGCCCGAAGCGAGCACGAAGAGCGAGACCGCCGCGCCCATTATGCCGTCCATCGGCAGGGGCGTTACTGCGGAAAGTATCAGGCCCGCCGCCGCTGCCGAGGTCGCGAGCACGTCGCTGCGGCTGTCCTTAGCCGTCGCCAGCATAACCGAGCTGTTTATCCGCTTACCAAGTTTTGTATTAAAAACGCTCATCCAAAGCTTCACGCCTATCGAGATCGCAAGCGAAATGAGTATCGGCAGGCTGAACACCGTATCGGCGGGGTGGATTATCTTCATCACCGAGCTTTTCAAAAGCTCCAGCCCCACCGCAAGTATCACTACGGCTATCGTCAGCGAAGTGAGGTACTCCATTCTGCCGTGGCCGAACGGGTGGTCTTTATCGGCGGGCTTCGCCGCCATTTTGTAGCCGAAAAGCGTCATAACGCAGCTCGCGCAGTCGGAAAGATTGTTGAAAGCGTCTGATATGACCGAGATGGAGTGCGAAAGCGTGCCGATAACGTATTTCAGCGCGAAAAGCGCGATGTTGCAGGCGATGCCCACCCCGCCCGAAAGCGTGCCGTAGCGCTCGCGCACTTTAGCGTCGGTAACTTCGCCGCTGTTTTTCACAAAGCGCTTTACCAGAAATTCTGTCATTATGTTTACCTTAAACCCGTGCCGCGCAGGTTCAAGCTTCCTGCACGGCACGAGGTGATAGTTATTTGTTTGTAAAGTATCTCCGAATCACACGTTTATTTCTGCGGTATCGTCGGAAACGCCGTTTTCGTCGAGCACCGGCTTTACGCACTCAGCTATGAACTCTTCCACCTGCTGCGGGCATCTGCCGATGAAGTTTTCGGGCTTCATTATAGCGTCCATTTCTTCCTTGGTTATCATAAACATCGGGTCGGCGAGAATGAGGTCGCAGAGGTTGTTGTCAAGACCCTCGCGCTTTACGTTCGCGCCCGCTACCATAGAGTATTCGCGGATCTTCTCGTGAAGCTCCTGACGGTTTCCGCCCTTCTTTACAGCGTCCATCATGATGTTTTCAGTAGCCATAAAGGGCAGCTCTGCCATTACTCTGCGACGAATTATCTTGTCGTATACTACCAGACCGTTTTCGGGGTCGGTGACGTTGAGCATGATATTCAGTATAGAGTCAACGCCGAGGAACGCCTCAGCTACGGAGATACGCTTGTTTGCGGAGTCGTCGAGGGTGCGCTCGAACCACTGCGTACCTGCGGTGAAAGCGGGGTTGAGCACATCACACATAACGTATCTCGCCAGCGCGCAGATACGCTCGTCGCGCATAGGATTGCGCTTGTAAGCCATAGCGGAAGAGCCGATCTGGTTCTTTTCAAAAGGCTCTTCTATCTCCTTGAAGGACTGGAGTATTCTTATATCGTTGGCAAATTTCATAGCCGACTGAGCTATGCCAGCGACTACCGAGCAAACGTTGTAATCCACCTTGCGCGAGTAGGTCTGGCCCGAAACGGGTACTACTGCGTCAAAGCCCATCTCCTCAGCTATCAGCTTTTCAAGCTTCTTTACCTTTTCGGTATCGCCCTCAAAAAGCTCCATGAAGGAAGCCTGCGTGCCGGTAGTGCCCTTAGAGCCGAGCAGTTTCAGCTTCGAGATCTGGAAATCGAGGTTTTCGAGGTCGGTGAGCAGTTCGTTGCACCAAAGGGTAGCGCGCTTGCCTACTGTGGTGAGCTGTGCGGGCTGGAGGTGGGTGTAAGCGAGGCAGGGCATAGCCTTGTACTTATCGGCAAATTCAGCGAGCTGCGAAATTACCTTTACCAGCTTTCTCTTTACCACCTGCATAGCGTCGCGCATGATGATAACGTCGGTGTTGTCGCCAACGTAGCAGGAAGTAGCGCCGAGGTGGATGATTCCCGCCGCCTTAGGGCAAACCTTGCCGTAGGTGTAAACGTGCGCCATAACGTCGTGGCGAACTACCTTTTCGCGCGCGGCGGCTACCTCGTAGTCGATATTATCAACGTTAGCCTCAAGCTCATCTACCTGCTCCTGAGTTACGGGCAGGCCAAGCTGCATCTCAGCTCTTGCAAGCGCCACCCAGAGCTTTCTCCAGGTAGTGAATTTCTTATCCGCCGAGAAAATATACTGCATTTCCTTGCTGGCGTAGCGAGTGCAGAAAGGGCTTTCGTAAGAATTTGTCATGATGAAAAACCGTCCTTTACATATTCTGTTATTTTGATATTCTTTTGTCAATATTTTATAGATACAGCGCATTTCCCGTGCTGTCAGATTACATTATAACACATTTTGACGCGCATTGCAATACCCCAGCCCCAATTTCACGCCGCGTTCACGCGCTTTTCAGCATGGCGTTTCCATAGCGGCGCGAAGCTTTTGCAGAGCTTTTTTCTCTATCCGCGAAACGTAAGAGCGCGAGATACCGAGCAGTTTCGCCGTTTCGCGCTGAGTGAGCGGCGGGCTTTTGCCCAAGCCGTAGCGCATCACGACTATCTCGCGTTCGCGCTGTTCAAGCTCGGTGCGCAGGCAGTTTTCCAGCCGCATAAGGTCGCTCCTCAGCCCGCATTTATCCTCCACCGGCATTTCGTCATCGGCGATAATATCCATCAGCGTAAGGCAGTTGCCGTTTTTATCGGTATCGACAGGTTCGTCGAAATGCACCTCAGCGGATAGTTTTTTTGCAGAGCGGAAATGCATCAGAATTTCGTTTTCCACGCAGCGAGAACCATACGTCGCGAACCTGCACCCTTTAGTGTGGTCGAAAGTGCCGACCGCTTTTATCAGCCCGATAGTACCGATAGAGATAAGGTCGTCGCTCTCGCCTGGCGGGCAGCCGTATTTTTTGACGATATGCGCGACCAGCCGCAGGTTATGGCTGATGAGTTTTTCGCGCGCGGCGGGGTCG
Source organism: Ruminococcus sp. (assembly GCA_048252855.1). Taxonomy (GTDB): domain Bacteria; phylum Bacillota; class Clostridia; order Oscillospirales; family Ruminococcaceae; genus YE71. The sequence continues at coordinate 4,124 of DBEZOM010000120.1, read as the reverse complement.
CCCTGCGCCATTTTTTCAAAACATTCGCGCTCCTCCTTAGCCGAGAGCGGTTTCGGGAATTTGCCGCCGCCCTCGAAATGCAGTGCGAAGAGCAAAAATCTCTGCGAAAAAAGCTGTATCAGCAGCTCGATCATGACGATACACCTCTCTTAATACCATTATAAAAGAAGCATATGCCGCCGCGCGGAAAATTATGACATTATGCCATCAGCTTGCGCAAAGCCGCCTCGTCCACCCGGCTGCCGACATCGAGCGCGTTTTCGCGCAGCAGTCTATCAGCGATACGCAGCCATTTTTCGCCGTCCGCGCCGTCTACCAGCACACTGCACATGAGTTCGCCGCCCTCAGGAACGCCCTCGCAGCCGTAGTCCTCTTCGGTTATTTCTTTTATTTTGTAGGTCATTTGGGGTCACCGCCTTTTTATAAATACAGCATAAAACGTTCTGATTATATGTCGCAATAAAACTGTTCTTTATACCAATTTTTGAAATGGTATCTATTATCCTCTGTCACATAGAAGAATATGTCTGAGTACAAAACGGTTACTACATCAGCGTCACCAAATATATCAAACACCCAATCATCCCATGCAGTATAATCATCTATCTTATCAGACGGCAGATGGGGAAGGACTATTTCTTCTATCATATATCCGGCTTCTTGCATGATGCTGTATAGTACGATCTCGTCTAAAACAGTATGAGCCATCAGATCTCCGCCGTTTTTAGCTATTCTGCGAAACTCCTCCACTCGGCTTCGCATAAGAAATAAAAAGTCATAATCATAATTCATAAGAAACTGTTCCGGCAAAAGCTCTATCATATATGAAATACCCAATTCTCCTATATGAGTTCCCTTTGGCATTTTTGCAAGAGCGTCAAGGTCTTCCCGTATATCATCATACAAAAGATCACTGCCCATAGCAAAAGAAAGAGCTGCGCCAAGACCGTAATTTTTAGCAAGATTTTCCGACCACGCTTCGTGATCTTTATAAACATCAATATTAAATGCGTCTTCATCTATCTCAGTGTCAGGAAGTGCTTTCCATTTCAGAACTTTGCATATCCCTGATATTTTATCGTTTCGTATAGAGCCGCCTGCTTCATACCTGCTCCATGTTTTAGAACCAACGCCTGCCTTAGCCGCCGCTTCCTCGATCGTAAGTCCAAGTTCGTTTCGGCGCTCTCTGATCTCCTCGCCCAGTTCTGCGCTTCCCGCTGCTGTTTTGACGCTCATAATAGATCTCCTTTTCTCAAAAAAGTAATGACGTTATAGTGACCAGTCACTATAACGTCATTATACATCATATTTTAACCTTTGTCAATAGTTATTCGCAAAAAGTTTTTTAGCAGTGATCTTTGAAAGTTTCAAGCCGTCAGCTCACTCCCCCAAAAACTTCTCCATAAGCGTGTGTCCTTCGCTGATGAAAAGGCCCGTTTCTGCCGCGGTCTTTTCGCTCCAGCCGTCTACGCCTTCTACTTCGCCCTGCTTGTGGTAGATCAGGAACGGTATGGGGTCGTTGGTGTGCGTTCTCAGCGAAAGCGGGGTCGGGTGGTCGGGGCATACAAGCACCTTGTAATCATCGTACTGCTCCAGCGCCGCAACTACGGGGGTGAGTATCTTCTCGTCGATAAGCTCTATCGCGCGCTTTTTGTTCTCGATCTCGTGGCGGTGTCCGCACTCGTCGGGAGCTTCAACGTGTATGTATACAAAATCCTGACCGTTGGCAAGCTCGTCGATGCACGCCTGAGCCTTGCCCTCGAAATTCGTGTCGATGTAGCCCGTAGCGCCTTCTACCTCTACAACGTTCATTCCGCTGAATTTGCCGATGCCTTTCAGCAGGTCTACTGCCGAGATTATCGAGCCTTTAAGTCCGTACTTTTCGGTGAACGGCATGAGCGACTTGCGCACGCCCTCGCCCCAGAACCACATAGAGTTTGCGGGACGCTTGCCCTTTGCCTCACGCGCCTTGTTTACAGGGTGGTCTTTCAGCAGATCGTAGCTCTTTACCATCATGTCGTAAAGCTTGGCGGCGTTGGGGTGGCTGGGGATATATTCCTTTATCGGCTTGCCCGTGATGTCGTGCGGCGGGGTAAGCGTGCCGACGTCGAGTGTGCCCTGATTCCAAATAAGGCAGTGACGGTAGCTTACGCCGGCGTAAAGCTGAAACTCTTCGGAGTTGAAATGCTGAGCCAAAAACTCGATCAGTATGCGCGCTTCCTCGGTTGAAATATCGTCGGCGCAGTAATCGAGAATGGTCTTGTCCTCGTAATTTTCCTCATCGGAGAGGGTTACGAGATTGCAGCGGAAAGAAACATCGGTCGGCTTCATATCAATGCCGATAGAGCCTGCCTCCAGCGGAGAGCGGCCCGAGTAGTAGATAGCGGGGTCGTAACCGAGTATCGAGAGGTTAGCGACGTCCGAGCCGGGTTTCAGACCATCGGCAACGCTTTTTACCAGACCAACGGTAGCTTTCTTAGCCAGCTTATCCATAGTAGGCTTATAAGCGGCCTCCATAGGGCTTTTTCCGCCCAGCTCATCAACGGGGTAATCAGCCATGCCGTCGCAGAGCATTACAACATATTTTGTCATAAGTATCTTCCTTTCAAAAGCAGTATAAAACTTCATAAACATTATAACACAATTCCGACAAGATTTCAATACCTGTTAAAGAATTTTGAGGGGAGGTGTGTAAGATCATATAAAAAGAGCTGACTGATTTTGGTACGATCAGTCAGCTCTTTGTTTATTTTATCGGTGTTAGTTGGGCAGATTATTCCCACTCAATAGTAGCCGGCGGCTTTGTAGTAACATCATACACAACCCTGTTGATGTTCTTTACCTCGTTTACAATTCTCGCCGAGCATACCTCCAGTACTTCGTACGGGATGCGCGCGAAATCTGCTGTCATGAAGTCGGTCGTCGTTACCGCCCTCAGCGCCAGCGTGTAGTCGTAGGTGCGGAAATCGCCCATTACGCCTACCGAGCGGTTGTTCGTCAGTACCGCGAAATACTGGCCTATGCTTCTGTCCAGACCCGCTTTCGCGATCTCCTCACGGAATATCCAGTCTGCGTCCTGCAGTATCGTCAGCTTTTCGTCAGTTATCTCGCCCATGATCCTTATCGCAAGTCCCGGGCCGGGGAACGGCTGACGCCATACCAGCGTGTCGGAAAGCCCCAGCTCTTCGCCCAGTTTTCTCGTTTCGTCCTTGAATAACATTCTCAGCGGCTCGATTATGTCCTTGAAATCTACATAGTCGGGCAGTCCGCCTACGTTGTGGTGCGATTTGATGGTCGCCGCGTCGCCCGAACCCGACTCGATAACGTCGGGGTATATCGTGCCCTGCGCTAAGAAATCTACCGCGCCGATCTTCTTCGCTTCCGCCTCAAATACGCGGATAAACTCCTCGCCGATCAGCTTGCGCTTGGTCTCGGGGTCGGATACGCCGTTCAGCTTCGCCATAAATCTGTCCTTTGCGTTCACGCGGACAAAGTTTACGTCCCAGTCGGCGAACGCCGCTTCTACCTCGTCGCCCTCGTTCTTGCGCATGAAGCCGTGGTCAACGAATATGCAGGTGAGCTGGCTGCCGATAGCCTTTGAGAGCAGCGCCGCGAGCACCGAGCTGTCCACGCCGCCGGAAAGCGCCAGCAGCACCTTGCCGTCGCCGACCTTCTCGCGTATCTCCTTGATAGCGGTTTCGGCGTAATTCGCCATTGTCCAGTCGCCCTTGCAGCCGCAGACGTTTTTAAGGAAGCTGTCGAGCATCGCAAGGCCATTCTCGGTGTGGTTTACCTCAGGGTGGAACTGCACCGCGTAAAGCTTTTTCTCAGCGTTCGCCATAGCCGCGCACGGGCAGTTGGCAGTGTGAGCGGTGATCTTGAAGCCCTCGGGGATCTTCGCGATGTAGTCGGTATGGCTCATCCACGAGATCGCCTTTTCGGGCATATCCGCGCCAAAAAGCACGCAGTCCTTATCATATATAGTTTCAGTTTTGCCGTATTCGGAAGTTATGCAGGTCTTTACCTCGCCGCCGAGGGTATGCGCCATAAGCTGCGAGCCGTAGCAGATACCCAGCACGGGGATACCCAGCTCAAATATCTCCTTATCGATAGCGGGCGCGCCA
>DBEZOM010000119.1:0-4538 GCA_048252855.1 Ruminococcus sp. | reverse complement strand
CTCCCCTGCAATTCAAGAACGCTTTTGCAAAGAAAAAAGTAAACACCATATAGAAAAATACCGCAGAACTTTTTACAGCTCTGCGGTATTCGCATTTATATTATTCCCACATTTGAAAGCTTATCTGTGAGTGAAATAAACTGTGTAGACCTCGTCCACGATGTCGTAAAGCGGCTTGAACTCTACGTTTTTCTGCTGATTTTTGGTGCGGTAGCAGGTCTGCTTCCAGGTGAAAGTGCCGTAAGTGTGCTCGGAAAGCGGCGCGAAGATCTCTTCGGGCTTGGAAATATCGCCGCTGATGCCGCAGTCGCTATCGGTAATGCCTGCGAGCACTATCGGGCCGTCCACCGCGGCGCAAAGCTCGGGGGAATCGGGCAGGGTCTGCATATTTATCTTGCTCGGGAAGAACACCTTTATCTCGTCGCTGCCCCACTCGCGGCGCAGGATAATAAAGCCGTCGCGGATCTCGGGCTGAACGCTCTCGCCGTTTACGGAAAGCTTCACTTCGCCGCTTACCCAACAGGGCAGGCGCAGAGCAAGCTCGAAATCGGCGGGCTTATCGGTATTTACGTTAAATTTCAGCGCCCAGCGGTTCATTCTGCCGTCGTCGCGCTCATCGAAAAACGCCTGATCGTTGTAATATTTCATATCGCTGGTCTGCTCAAAGTGCACCTTAGCGCCCGCCAGCTCGAAGTCAGCCTGCGAGGAGATGTACTGCGCAACGCTGAGTCTGTTCGTATCTTCGTCGATGAAGTAGATGAGGTCGGGGTAGATGGTCTGCGCCTGCACCATCGTGCCGTGGCAGCACCAGAAATCGTGAGTTTTGCTGCCCCACTTCTTCTTGCTGCCCGCTTTGAGCGGCAGGAAGTAGGTCGGCGTGCCCGTGTAGGGGTTCTGCTGCGCGAGGAAGCCGTTGTAAAGGCAAAGCTCGATATAATCGGCGTACTTAGCCTCGCCCGTAACGCGGTAGAGGAAGTCGGCGGTGCGCACCATATTATAAACGGTGCAGAACTCCTGATCGGTAGCGCTGAGGAACTCCGCCTGACGGTAGGGGGGCACCCAAAATTCGCCCGCATTCGCGCCGCCAGTGCAGTACATTCCGCGCTTTTCCACCGCGCTCTGCCAGAAAAGCTTCACGCGCTCGAGCCACTTTTCGTCGCCGGTAACTTCGTAAAGCTTAGCCGCGCCGTGCGAAAGGGGTATCGAAGCGTTCGCATGGCAGTTGGTGAGGGGGTCGCCGCCCTTTTCGAGGTCGGTAAACATTCCCGCGCCGCTGTATTTTTCGGCAAGCTTGAGGTACTTTTCATCGCGGGTAAGCTCGTAAGCGCGCGCCCAAGCCTCTAGCATACCGCCCGACTCGCCTTTGCAGACGGCGTAGGGGGAAACCTTTTCCGTTTCGGCTATCCACTCGGTGTACCAGTCGGCGAGGTTCGAGAGAACTTCAAGAGCCTGCTCGCTGCCCGCGTCGGCGTAAGCGTCGGCAAGACCCATTATCGTCTTGTGCATAACGTACTGCGGCGACCAGACGTGATCGCCCGTTATCATTTTATTGAAATATTTTTCGGGGATAGAGCCCGCCCATTTGCCGCCGTTGAGTTTCTGGCAGCGCGCCAGCTCGGCGATTATAAAATCGAGCTTAGATTTCAGGGCGGCGTCGCCCTCGGAAGCGAATATCGCGGCTGCGGCGCTGAGCCAGTGGCCGAGAAAATGTCCGCGAAGCTGGCAGGTAGGCGCTTCCCAGCCCCAGTGCAGCTTAGCGGAAGAGGGGTCTTCCAACACCTGAAGCCCCGGCATTACAACGCCCGCTTCGAGATAAAAATTCTGCAAAAGGCACTGCGTTTCAAGCTCGGATATGTAACCGCGCTCGGTCTCCATGCGCTCGCGGAAAAGTCCGGGCAGCAGCTTTACGTTTTTCTTTCCAACTGACTTCAGCATAATAAAACCCTCCGTATCGTGTATATAAATACCGGTCATAAACTTTTTTCGATGTACACATTATACCACAAAGCGGCGCTTTTGTCGGTAGACTATTCCGCAGATTTAGTAGACAAAACGCATATCATATGCGGCGGGCGCTGAGGGCTTTGGGCACGGGCGGGGTTGACATATCGGCATATTTTTATATCTGTAACGATATGCGCAGTTTGATGATCAATATCAACATTTTAGCCTTTGATAAATTTTTATGAATATCGCAACACCCGTTGACAACGCTTACTTTTTGTGATATAATACCGCTGATAAAACACCGGAGATGAAAATATATGAAACAGGATACAAACTACACTCATACAGTCTACGCCTGCTTTGCGGCATATGTCATGCAGGCTATCGTCAACAATTTCGCGCCGCTGCTCTTCGTGACTTTTCAACGCAGCTACGATATACCTCTTTCGCAGATAACGGCGCTGGTAACGGTGAATTTCGCCGTGCAGCTTCTCATCGACCTGCTCTCGGCAGGGGTGGTGGATAAGATCGGCTACCGCGCCTGCACGGTGTTCGCGCACTTCTGCGCCGCGGCGGGGCTGATACTGCTGCCGATACTGCCCGCCGTCTGCCCCTCGCCATTCGTCGGCATACTAATCGCCGTCGTGATATACGCGGTGGGCGGCGGCTTGGCGGAGGTGCTCATCAGCCCGATAGTCGAGGCCTGCCCCACCCCCGCCGACCAAAAAGAGAAAGCCATGAGCCTGCTGCACTCCTTCTACTGCTGGGGACACATGGCGGTGGTGCTGATCTCAACGGCGTTTTTTAAGCTTTTCGGCATAGAAAACTGGCAGGTGCTCTCCTGCATTTGGGCGCTGCTGCCGATAGTCAACGGCTTCGTTTTCATGCGCGTGCCCATCGCCACGCTTGTGGAAGAGGGCGAGAGCGGCATGAGCATACGCCGGCTCTGCACCAGCAAGATATTTTGGATACTCATGCTGATGATGACGGCAGCGGGCGCGAGCGAGCAGGCGGTGAGCCAGTGGGCTTCGGCATTCGCGGAGAAAGGGCTGGGCGTCAGTAAGGCTGTCGGCGACCTCGCAGGGCCTATGGCGTTCGCCGCCGCGATGGGGCTTTCGCGCGCGTTTTACGGCAAAAAGGGCGACAAGCTCGACCTCGATAGATTTATGGCGCTCAGCGCGCTGCTATGCATCGGCTCGTACCTCTGCATCTCGCTGGTCGGCAGCCCCGTTATAGGCCTTGCGGGCTGCGCCGTCTGCGGACTTTCGGTCGGCATAATGTGGCCGGGCACTTTCAGCAAGGCGGCTTCGGCGCTTCGCGGCGGCGGCACGGCTATGTTCGCGCTTCTCGCGCTGGCGGGCGACCTAGGCTGTTCGGGAGGCCCTACGCTTGCGGGCGCGGTTTCAGGCGCTTTCGGCGACGACCTCAGAAAAGGCATACTCGCCGCGATAATTTTCCCGATACTCCTGCTCATCGGGCTGTTCCTCTGCCGCAAAAGCGGGCGCACATCGCACAACTGAATAAAAATCAAACGCTGTACGGACTTTCAGTTGCCCATACAGCGTTTTTTGTCAATAGTAATAATCCAAATATATCTTGTAATCGCTCTTGCCGCGGTCGCTTTTGTACGTTTTTATCCAGCCGAACTGGCCGTCTTTGTAAGTGTACAGCCAGCGGTCGTCATTGCGTTTTTCGCCGTATATCGTCAGCCTTTCGCCCTTGTTGATATAGATCTTGCTGGTGGAGTCCTCGTCAGGCTCGTTGCGCAGCATGAGAAGATTCACGCGGCTGACAACTTCGTATCGCTCATATGAATGAAGAGCGATCTGAGGCTCAGTTACGTTGGCTACTTTTTGCACCGTATCCTTGAGCAGCTCTGCCCTGCACCAGCCGTACTCACTGCCGTACTGAGTATATATCCACCTAACGTTATCCGTATGCTCCTCGGCGTAGATCGTCAGCATTGCCCCCGGCGAAATATCGCATATCGGCGTGTACTGCTCGCTAGGGCCTTTGCGCATCTGCACAAGCGTGCCGTCGCTCGGCGCGAAAAGACAGCCGTTTTCCTCCATGACCGCAGGCGCGTAGGGAGTGTCGATCTTTTCATCTGAGCTGTTTTCGGCAGGCTGTTCGTTCTGTTCGGTCGGCTCGGTCTGCGCTTCGGCGTCAACAGCCGCGGCGCTCGACACCGCCGAATCTTGATACACGTCAGCTTCGCTCTCGCCGCCGTTCGCGCCGCGCTTCACAACTATCGTGACAACCAGCGCCGCCATGCATATACAGCATACCGAGCATATCAGCGCGGGCAGGAGTATCCTGAACCTGCTGACGTCCGCGCCCTGATTTTCGGGCGGCTGTTTTTGACCGCAGTATATGCAGAAGTCCGAACCGTCCGGCAGGGTATTTCCGCAATATTTACACTTCATTTCCATCACTCACTTTACTTTAATTCCGCTCCGCCCCACTCAACGGCGGTAAAACCTTTTCTCTCAAACCCGCTGAGCTTCTGCTCGGGAATGTCGATCTTCTCTTCCAGCGGACGGTATGTCATGAATACGCGCAGAAGGCTGTCGGGCTTCGGGGATATATCT
>DBEZOM010000118.1:0-14811 GCA_048252855.1 Ruminococcus sp. | reverse complement strand
ACAATTCTCATTTAAGTCTCACACTCTTGCACTTGCAATTATGCAGACGTTGTGATATAATTAGAGATGATGAATTTTTAGGGCGATATTTGTAAAAAACAAATCGTCTAAATGACTGAAAGGCAGTGTTTGTTTATGTCGAACTACGAGCAGAGGATAAACCTTATCGACCTTAACGATTACCCCGTTTCATGGTGGAACCGGCTTTTGGCGCTGGCGCATGAGATACGCGAGAACCCCGAAGCCTACGCAAAAGTATGCGACGGTAAGATAATGGGTACGCTTTTTTACGAGCCTTCCACCAGAACGCAGATGTCGTTCCAAACGGCTATGCTGCGGCTGGGCGGCACTATAATAGGCTTTGACAACCCCGCGACCTCCTCGGTAGTGAAGGGCGAGAACATAAAGGACACTACTAAGATAGTTTCGGGATACGCAGACATAATGGTAATGCGCCACCCTACCGAAGGCTCGGTAAAGGCGGCGGCGCTGACGGCGGACTGCCCCGTTATCAACGCGGGCGACGGCGGACACCTGCACCCCACCCAAACGCTCACCGACCTCTTCACGCTGAAAGAAGAGAAAGGTTCGCTGGAGGGGCTGACGATAGGCTTCTGCGGTGACCTTAAAAACGGCAGAACTGTACACTCGCTGATAAAGGCTATGACCTGCTACAAGGGCAGCAAATTCGTGCTCATATCCACCCCCGACCTCGCGCTTCCCGCCTACATAAAGGACATACTCTCGGCAGGCGGATTTGAATACAGCGAAGTAAGCTCGCTCGACGAAGCCATCGGCGGACTGGACGTGCTCTACATGACGCGCATACAGCAGGAGCGCTTCGCGAGCCGCGAGGAATATTTAAAGCAAAAGGGCAACTACATTCTCGACAAGGCTAAGATGAGCCGCGCTAAGGACAGCATGATAGTGCTGCACCCGCTGCCGAGAGTAGACGAGATAGCGATAGAGGTAGACGACGACCCGCGCGCTATGTACTTCAAGCAGGCTAAGTACGGAATGTACATACGCATGGCGCTGATACTGACTATACTGCGCGGAAACGGCACGCCTGCGCCGCTGATAAGGGGCAGAGAGCACAAGCACGTTGAATGCTCTAATCCGGGCTGCATAACCCACCGCGAAACATATCTGCCGCACTACTTTGCAGGCTCGGGCGACATACTCACCTGCGAATACTGCGACAACCGCACGCTTATCTGAAAGGAGCAGACTTTAACTAAATGGCTGAAAGACAAACGGCTGAGCAGATAGCTGAACACCGCGTAGTTTCTGTGCAATGGCAGGGCAGGACAAAGTACACATATTACGACGACGGGATAGTAAAAATAACGCGCTACAAAAAGCGCAAGATATACTGGGGCAGGATATTCGCCGCGCTGGCAGTATTCGTACTGTTGGTAGCGGGCATAGTGCAGCTTATAAAGGCGGCGCTGACGGCTTTTGCCAACGACAAGACCGACATACAGGTAAATTCATCGCTGGCGGCGGCGACATCTTCCGCTGAGGAGAGCGCTGCCGAGCCTTCCGTGACGGAGGAAAGCTCGGCGGCGGAAAGCTCATCCAGCACGGCGGACAGCGCGGCTGAGCCTGCGTACAGCAACATGAACTTCACCGTATGCATAGACCCCGGCCATGGCGACTACGACAAAGGCGCTGTTACGAGCGACGAAAAGTACGAATCAGACCAAGACCTTGAGATAGCTATGAAAGTCAAAGAATACCTCGAGAGCTGCGGAGTTTCGGTGATAATGACCCGTTCGGAGGACGTGCAGGTATCGCTTTCAGAGCGGTGCGCAATTGCAAATCAAGGCAGCGCGGACTTTTTCGTATCGCTGCACCGCAACAGCGTTTCGGACAACACAAGCGAATCGGGTGTGGAGATATGGGTGAACAGCAATCAGCCGCAGTATGACACGGCGCTGGCGCAGAACATACTTACAGCCCTCGGCACGGCGGGGATCTCGCAGGACAGGGGCGTGAAGTACGGTTACAGCGGCTGGAGCGACCAAAATTATCAGGTGAACATGGATACCGTAATGCCAAGCTGCTTGGTAGAGCTGGGATTTATGACCAATGATACCGACAACGAGCTTTTTGAAACGAAGCAGACCGAGTACGCGAAAGCCATCGGCGACGGAATAATCAAGACGGCGATAGACTTAGGCGTTTGCGCCGAGGACGGCACGAGAAAGCTGAGCGAACAGCTTCTCTCAGACGGCAAGGCGAACGTGACGCAGCAATATTAACATACAAATATACGGACGAAGCGGCTGAGATATGCCGCTTTTTTCGGCGCTGTGTAAACGTTTAACTGCGCGGCGTATTGACGATTTGAACATTTTTGGGTTACGAGAGGGTTACAATTTCAGCAATATTTAAAAATCGGCTTGACAAATATGAATTTATATTGTAAAATTAAAAGTAGATATTTATTCGCAATATAATAAAAGGGGTTAGATGATATGATTGTGAAAAGAGTGCTTTCTGCATTCGCGGCCGCGGCTGCTGTGCTGACATTTTCGGCAGGTACGGTTTTTGCCGACGACGCCAAAGATGAAAAGCCCGTTATAAAATTTGAGGCTGACGGAACTATGCTTTCGGCGGACAACGTTCCGGCTATTTCTTTCGACACTGAGAATTACAAAGACTATATACACCTAACGCGCGACGCCGACAAGGCGGGCATAAAGCTGGCGCAGGACAAGGACACCTACTACCAGGGCGCTTCGCTGAAAGTTACGGCATCTACCGACGGCGTAGACGGCTACTTCAACTGCTCTGGCATGGCGCGCGACGATGACAACAACCTGCTTTTCCCCGATGCTCCCGAAACGGAGGACACAAGCAGCGTCAGCATAATCGGCTTTGAACTTGAGGCGAAAGACTTCGGGCTGACCTGCTTTGACGGCTGCATGGTGACATTCGCATACCGCCTTACCGACGCAGACGATAAAGCGCTGATGGGCAAATCGGTTTGGGTATACCCCGCTGACGATGACAACGTGCGCGTTTCTGACATGGCTACTCAGCTAAAGGTAAACACCACCACGCAGAACAACATCTTGCAGTACCAGAAAGCATTCGTCACCGTAGGCGAAGAGCGCAGCGCTACAAAGATGATATTCGACATACCGACCTCAGGCGCGGTAAAGGGCGACGTTTTCTACATCGACAACATCACGATACAGCTTCCCGACGCCATCGGCGACAAGAAGTACATCAAGAACCTCGACGGCTACAACGAAAACGCTGAGCCGCGCGAGATAATTGAAGAGCTTCAGGTAGCTAAAAAGGGCAACACCATCTCTACCGAGTCGGCAGCAGAGAAGTCCAGCAGCAAGACCAGCCCGCTGGTATTCGTAATAATCGGCGTTGCGGTAGTAGTAGTTGCAGGCGCGGTATTCTTCATCATCAAGAAAGTACGCAACAGATTCTATTGATAACTTAACGAAAACAGTTTCCCGCTGTGCTGAAAAATGCACGGCGGGAATTTTTATTATAAATCAACAAAACAAGCTTTACAATGTGAGAAAAATATGTTATAATAGTGATAATAAGCTGAATACATTCGGCAGATAAGGGAGGAAATCAAAAAATGTCTGTATTAAAAAAGGCACGCGGAGCGGCTGCGGCGCTGCTGGCGGCGGCTGTACTGGCTGCCGGCGGAGCGGGCGGACTGGCGCAAAGCTTCACGCCGATAACTGCTTCGGCTAACGGCTACTACCGCGTTGCGGGAAAATCGCTGAGCGGCTGCACGGCTAAGCTTGGCGCGACGAAATTCAAGTACACGGGCAAGGCGATAAAGCCGACGATAACCGTTACGGACGGCACGAAAAAGCTGACCTACGGCACCGACTACACGCTCACCTACTCAAACAACGTGAACGTCGGCACGGGAAAAGTTACCGTAAAGGGCAAAGGCAGTTACAGCGGCAGCAAAACGCTGAGCTTCACCATCATACCGAAATCGGTAAAGAGCCTGAGCGCTTCGGCGGGCGAAACGAGCATAAAGCTTAGCTGGGAAAAGGTACACACCTGCAGCGGCTACAAGATCTACCGCCTAGACCCCGCGACCAACAAGTACAAGGGCATAAAGAACATAACCTCGCGCAGCACCGTCAGCTACACCAACACGGGGCTGACATCTAACAAGGAGTACACCTATCGCGTAAAGGCTTACATGAACGTAGGCGGCAAGGTGATCTTAGGAAACTCGGAGCAGGTGACTGCTAAGACGAAAAAGGCTACCACTCCCCTCGCGGCGAACGGCAAGCTGAAAGTCAGCGGCGCGAACATCGTCAACAAATCGGGCAAGAAATTCCAGATACGCGGAATGAGCACGCACGGAATAATGTGGGAAGATTTTTCCGACATACTCAACACGGCATCGCTCAAAACTCTTCGCGACGACTGGGGCGTGAACACGATACGCATTGCGATGTACACCGAGGAGTACGGCGGCTACACCACTAGCCCGACATTCGCGGCGCAGGCTAAGACGAAAGTGAACACGGGCGTGAAAAACGCGACAGATCTGGGAATGTACGTCATCATCGACTGGCACGTTCTGCACGACCAGAACCCGCAGAACCACCAGAGCGAGGCGGTAGCGTTCTTCACCGAAATGGCAAAGAAATACAAGAATTACGACAACGTTATCTACGAGATCTGCAACGAGCCGAACGGCAATGTAAACTGGAACTCGAACATAAAGCCCTACGCGCAGGCGGTAACTAAGGCGATACGCAAGTACGACAGCGACGCGATAATAATCGTCGGCACGGGCACATGGAGCCAGGACATCGACCAGGCGGCAAACAACAGGCTTTCGGACAAAAACACCGTTTATGCGCTGCATTTCTACGCGGGCACGCACGGCGACTGGCTGCGCAACAGATTCAGCAATTGCTACGCTAAGGGTCTGCCGATACTGGTTTCGGAATTCGGCACCTGCGACGCTTCGGGCAACGGCGGATTCAACGCGGCGGCTACCAAAACATGGCTAAAGCTGCTTGACAGCAAAAACGTCGGCTACATTAACTGGTCGGCGTGCGGCAAGAGCGAAACGGCTTCGGCATTCAAGTCGGGCACGAACCTCAAGGCCATCAAGAGCGGCACTTCGCAGCTTACAGAAAGCGGCAAACTGATACGCTCGTACTACCGCACACGCGCGGGCAAGTAAAAAATCAACGGCAGTTCAAAGCGAGCTGCCGTTTTTTTGCGTCATATAACATCTTTCACCGTGAGCACGTCGCCGCTGACGGTGAATTTTATTTCCAATCCCGCAAACGTGAAGCCGTAGACGCGCTCGGGGTCGTGCTGATAGGCGGGACGAGGGTCTTGCGCGAGGACGGCTTTCAGCGCCGCGAGTTTTTCGGGCGGAACACGGTCGGCTAAGTACGAGGGTATCTCGACCGCAAGCGCGTGACCCTCATGCTCTTTTGCGAAACCGCCGAGCGCTTCGGGGCGGCAGTCGGCAATGGGCAGGTAGGGCTTTACGTCGAATATCGGCGTGCCGTTCATGAGGTCAGCGCCCGCGACGTTAAGCACCATGCCGCGCGGCGTTTTTTCGACCGAAACTAGCCGCACGCAGGAAAGACCTATCGCATTCGGGCGAAACGGCGAGCGGGTCGCGAAAACGCCCATGCGCTTGTTTCCGCCCAGCCGCGGCGGGCGAACCGTCGGCGACCAGCCCTCGCGCTCGGCTTCGGAAAACAGCCAGATCAGCCAAAGGTGCGAGAAGCCCTCGATGCCGCGGAGCGCTTCGGGGTCGCGATACTGCGGCTCGAAAACCACCCTGCCGCGCAGCTCGTCCACCAGCCCGCTTTGGCGCGGTATGCCGAATTTTGCGGGAAAATCGGTTTCGATATGCGCGATTATTTTTGCGGAATATGTTTCCGGTTCTTTCATTTCAGACCTCCTGTGGGGCGTAAGTTTCGGCTATCTGCCGCGCGACGCGCATTCCGTCCGCCGCCGCAGACATTATGCCGCCCGCATAGCCCGCGCCCTCGCCGCACGGATAAAGGTTAGCGGCTTCGGCAGTTGCAGAATTTTCCAAGCGTGGTATGCGTATCGGCGAGCTTGTGCGCGTTTCGGGGGCGGTCAGCACTGCGCCCATATCGCCGTAGCAGTGCATTTTGCCCGCGAAATTGCGCAGACCGACCTCGAGCATATCGGTCACGAACTTCGGGAAAAGGTCGCGCAATTCGCAGGCGACAAGCCCGCGCTGGTAAGTCGGCGTGACGGAAGCGCCTTTCAGCGTCGGCTTGCCCGAGAGAAAACCGCCGACGGTGGTTGCGGGGGCGGCGTAACCGCGGGTCATCTCGTAAGCGCGCCGCTCGATCGACTGGGCAAAATCGCAGCCCGCAAACACGCCGCTGCCGAAATCGGACGGCGAGACCGAGACCGCGACAGCAGCGTTTGCATTTTCACCATTTCGCGCAAACTCGCTCATGCCATTTGTTACCACGCCGCCGCGCTCGCTCGCCGCCGCTACTACCGTTCCGCCTGGGCACATACAAAATGTGTAAACTCCCCTGCCCTCTGCGTTGCGTTGCGAGAGCTGATATTCGCCGACGGGCAGCAGAGGATTGCCCGCGTGCACGCCGTAAAGCGACTCGTTGACGGCGGTCTGCTTATGCTCGATGCGCACGCCGACCGAGAAAGGCTTCGGCTGCATAATTATGCCGCTGTTATCCAACAAATGGAACGTTTCGCGCGCGGAATGTCCGCAGGCTACCACCAATGCGGCGCAGCGCTCCTCACCGCGCGCGCTTTTCACCGACCATATCTCGCCATTACGCATGGTAATACCTGTCAGTGGTGTTTCAAAGCAGATCTCGCCGCCGAGCGCAATTATCTCGCGGCGGATATTTTTCACGACAGTTTTTAGCACATCCGTGCCGATGTGCGGCTTGGCTTTCGCGAGTATCGAGCTATCCGCGCCGAAGCGTGCAAAATCCTGCAAAATGCTGCGGCAGAGGGGGTCTTTTATGCGCGTGGTCAGTTTGCCGTCGGAAAAAGTTCCCGCGCCGCCCTCGCCAAACTGAACGTTGCTGTTTTCGTCAAGCTCGCCGCCCGCCCAAAAAGCCTCGACCTTTTGCGTGCGCTTATCGACCTCCGCGCCCTTTTCAAGCACAAGTGGACGGTAGCCGTAGCGCGCCAAAGTCAGCGCGCAGAACATTCCCGCAGGGCCGAAACCCGCAACTACCGTTCTGCCCTCGCGCTTTTTGTCGGAAAAATTCGGCTCGGCAGGCTCATCCGCCATACGGCAAAAACCCTTTTTCGCGCAAAGCCGCTGCTCTTCGGCGGGGTCGGCAAGCTCGAAATAGACCGAATGGACGAAGTGGATATTGCTGCGTTTGCGGGCGTCGAGCGAGGTCTTGTGAATATCCGCCGACTTGATCTTATCGGGCGAAATGCCGCAAAGCCTGCGCGCTTTTTCGATCACCTCGCGCTTATCTGCGCTGACGGGGGCGGCTATCTGATTAACGGTAAAACCCATATTTTTCTCCTTTTTAAAAACACTGGGAACCGCATTTTTGCTGCGATTCCCGTGCTTAGATCAATCATTTTTCGTGCTTTCCGAGCTGTCGGAAACGTTTATAACTACCTCGTGTGTGCCGATATTCCAAATATTGTGATAGCTGCCCGAGTAGATCACGACTTCGTGCGAGATCGAGCCGTTTGCGGAAATATCGCTGAGGTCTATCTCCGCCGTAAGGTCGGAAGCTTTCAGCTTTTCGATGTATTCCTTCGGGCCGATCATGGTAACATTTGTTATCTGGTCGCTCTCGGCGTCAACAACCTTGCCCTCGGGAACGTTTTTGTACTGGATATTTTTTGTCGGAATCTGGAAAGTGCGCTTATCGTAGGTGCTGGAATCAAGGCTCAGCTCTATCTGATCTACGCCCGACTGATTTATCTCGCCCGCCGAAAGCAGCGAATTTATATCGAACTTATTTCGCTGACCTGGGATAAGCTTGTAAAGCGAAACAGCTTTAAGCTTGATGTCCTCAGTGCTCGCCGCGTCCAGCTGGGGCGTTATGATGCTCAGGCTCTCGGGGTTGATGTTCAGCGGCAGGCTCGAGGTATCGAAGCCGGGCGGAACGTCGGTGTACTCTACCGAGATCTGCGCGGTTATCTTCTTATAGACCACGAAATTTATGTCCGCCTTTTTCGCCGAAAGCGTGTAATTCGAGCTGTCGAGCAGGTTATCGTCGGCGTCGTAGAAGAGCAGCGAGTCGGTGGAAACGGTGGTGTCCTCGTCGATAACGCGGCTCTCGGCGTAAACGGCTACTACTCTGTCGATACGCTCAAGCTCGTTTTCAGGGCCGCTGACCTCTATCTTTTCGGGCGAAGCGGTGCTCTCTTTAAGGGTGTAGCCCTCGGCAGCCGAAACGTTCGGTGCGGAGATCTGTAGGTCGAAGCTTGCGGAGTCGATGCGGTCAAACTTTACCTCTACCGTTTCGGGCGTTACAGAAATAACGCTGCATTTATCGGCAGAGTGCGCAGATTTTACATCTATTTCCAGTTCGTAAGTGCCCTCTTTGTTTACCGAGTCGAGGTTTACCGTAGCGATAAGGTCGCTGGCGGTGTATGTGCCTATCTCGTAGTTCATGCCCTGTATCTCTACGTCTACGGAAATATCCTTATAGCCCAGCGCGCTCAGACCCTTGGTCTCGGCGGTAGTGCCGTGCATCGAGAAATCTACGGGGACGTTCGTTATCGTCTTATTTACAGTAGGGTACTGGGTTATCGAGAGGGCGAACCAAATTATTATCGCTATGATGACCGCTGCGATCTTCAGCACAAAATCCGAAAGTTCATTGCGTGGCCCGCCGCTGCGTTTTTCGGACTTTTTCTCTTGGGTCATTTTTTCCATTTTGAGATCATCCTTCCCGCAAAGTTTGTAGGCTCGCTTTCAGACTGCGTTTCGGGGATAAGGCGGTTTTTCAGCAGCTTCGCCAGACTTTCTTTAGAAAATCCGCGGGTGAGCTCGCCGTTTTCGGCAACGGAGATAGTGCCCGTTTCCTCGCTGACTACTATTACGATAGCGTCGCTGTTTTCGCTCATGCCGATAGCCGCGCGGTGGCGCGAGCCGAGCTGTTTTGCAACAAGTTCCTCTTTCTGCGGTTTTGGCAGAAAGCAGCCCGCCGCGAGTATCCTGCCGTCGCGCATTATAACTGCGCCGTCGTGCAGAGGTGTATTTGGGTAAAAGATATTGCCGAATACCGCGGCGCTGGGGGTACAGTTGAGAATAGTTCCCGTATCTATCTGCTCGCCGAGGCGCGTTTTGCGCTCGCAGATTATCAGCGCGCCCGTGCAGGTCGCCGAGAGGTTCTGCACCGCTTCGCATATAGCGTTTATCGCGGGAGTCCATATCTCGTCGCTGTCGCCGCTATCGGAAGAGGGTATAAAGCTAAGGTCGGAAAGCTTGGCGCGGCCTATTTTTTCTATCATTCTGCGCAGTTCGGGCTGGAAAAGTATAACAAGCGCGAGCAGACCCCACTGGAAGCAGCTTTTTAGCAGAAATCTGATAGTCTGCAAACTGAAAACGATGGAGATGACGTAGAAGACTATGAGCAGAAAAATGCCCTGTACGAGCTGGAGAGCGCGGGTCTCGCGGATCAGCTTTATAGCGTGGTATATTATGAACGAGAGTATCGCGATGTCGATAACGTCGTTTATTCCGATGGATATGAATACGCCCCAGATGGCGTTTAAAAGATCGCCGAAGCTTTTTATTGTATCAAACATAGGTACATTCGCTCCTTGCAAGTTTGGGTTTGAAAAGATCTAGATGTTTAAATAAACAACTCTTCATAATATATTTTACCACATTTTTAGGCCGAGTGCAAGGCATAAATGAAATTTTTTATAAAAAATGCGCGGCTTTTTTTCACCGCGCAAGTATGACTATTTTCAAATATTTGTTTGACTGCCGATATTCGTCATTTCATCGAAGCGATTATCTCGTTCGCGCGCGAATAGATGCGCTCCGCCTCTTCGCCGACGAAAAATTCGCCGTTTTCGTAGAGCACTTTTCCCGCGCACATAGTCAGCTTCACGTTCTCTTTGCTGCCGCTGTAAACTATGTTGTTTGCTATACTGTTTAGCGGCTGCATATTCGGGCGGTGCAGGTCTATCACGATAAGGTCAGCCTGCTTGCCCTCGGCTATGATGTCGCAGTTTTCAAGACCCATAGCGTGCGCCGAGCCTACCGTTGCGGCTTTCAGCACCATGCCCGCAGGGCAGGCAGCCGCGTCTTTCAGGCTAAGCTTTTGCAGCGCCGTCATGAGAAACATCTCGCGGAACATATCTAAGCAGTTGTTGCTGGAGGGGCCGTCTGTACCGATAGCCAGCTTCACGCCGCTCTCCGCCATTTTGCAGATGGGCGCTATGCCGCTCGCAAGCTTTGAGTTCGAGCCGGGGCAGGTAACGGCGTAAACTCCCCTCTCGCGGAATATTTCAATATCGCGGTCGTCCATATGAACGCAGTGGAAGCCCGCTCCGCCGAAATCGTAGATACCTAAGCTGTCAAAAAGCTGGGTGGGCGTTTTGCCGTATTTTTCTATGCACTCGCGAACCTCTTTTTCCGTTTCGGAATTGTGCACCGATACGGGCAGGCGGTATTTGCGCGCCATTTCGCCCAAACCCTCCATAAGCTCAAAGTCGGCGGTGTACTCGGCGTGGAAGCCTAAGCGATATGAGATGAGCGGGTGCATACCGTTGAACTTTTTCATGTAGCCGTCCAGCCGCTCGAGGTTCGACTTATCGCCCGAGATAGAGCCGCAGAGGACGGTTCTGAAACCGCTCTCGATATTTGCGCGAACGTAATAATCCGGCTCGAAATACATATCAAAAGAAGCGGTGACGCCGGTGGTGAGGTACTCGAGTATCGCGAGCTTGCTCAGCCAGTAAATATCGTCGCCGGTAAGCTTCGCCTCCATCGGGAACACCTTTTCAAAGAGCCACTCTTGCAGCGGGTAATCATCGGCGTAAGAGCGCAGGAAAGTCATTGCCGAATGGGTGTGAGCGTTTTTGAAAGAGGGCATTAGCAGGTCGCCGTTTAAGTCATACTCTTTTTCAAACGCGGTGTTTTTCAGCTTTTCATCATCGGGCGTGCCGACAAAAGCTATCTTATCGCCGTCAGTCCATACCTCGCACTCGCGTATCTCCTCGTCCTCAGCCATTGTGAGAACTCTGCCGTTTTTAAATCTTATCATTTCATCAAGTCCTTATCAATAATCGTAATCGCTGTCTTCGATCTTTTTGCCCCACATCTCCCGCAGGTCGCCGTTATATTTATCAGTGAAAGTATCGGAAGAGATCATATCGGGGTACTGCCCAATCAGCTTTTCATCGGGCGACTTGCGCCACTGAACCGTATAGCTGCCGTAGTAGCTGTAATCATAGTCAAGATTGCCCTTTATAATTCTGACGTAGCCCTCGGTAAGCCCGATTTCGTTGATCTTCTTCGCAAGCTCGGCCTTTGCCCCCGAGTATTTTTCGGGGTGGGCGCAGTCAATATCGCCCTCCAGCTCGCGAAATACCACCGCGCTGGCATTGCCCTGTATCTCTTGATCTTCCATGTAACTACGCACAGCGCTGTAAGCGGTACTGGCGTTAGAGTTAGCGGAGGAAAGCTTTGCCTTTGCCGTGTAATCGAGCACGCTTGAGACCACGGTAGGCATAGTGAGCATATCGCCGCCGACTATGCACCATTTGCCGTCGGCTTTCGCGATGGTAACGCCGTATGTCATAGAAAGATCGTCCTCGCTGCTTTTCGCCGAGATCTTGAAATCGGCGTAGTAAGCCTGCTTTATATCTATCTCTACGCCGATGTCGGAGTAGAAATCGTCGAGCGTTTCGCGCTGTTTTTTATCCAGCTTTTTATGACCCAGCAGCTTTACTTTCAGCTTGTAATCATCGTCGTTCAGAAACTCGCCCAAGCCGTCCTCGGAAGCGCTTGAAAGAGAATCATCCATATCGTCGTAATCATCGTCGGAAAGCTCCATTTTTTCCACCAAAGCGTCGGGCAGGGCTTCGAGCATCTCGCGTGAATCGGCGGCGGTAAAGCCGTTGATAATATGGCGGAAAGGCGTTTTCAGACGAAGGTATATCGGCAACTTTACGGCGGTTACCACTGCGACTATCGCCAAAACAACGGCCGCCGCGATGATGATGTACTTCTTCACGTTCTGCATTTTCATCTCAGCGCGCCCCCTTTCGCATCGGAAAAGCTTTTAGAATAGGAAAAGTAGTGGTAATCATTAGAATGATCGTAATCATCGCTGCTGTCGTCATTGACGGGATCAAAACCGCCGAGCATGCCGAAGTCGTTATCATCGGAATAATTTGACGAAGCAACAAGCTTTGCGAGATACTCAAAAGAGGTATCGAGCGGGCTGTACTGCGAATAATCGCTGATAAGCTCGTTGAAATCCACCAGTTTCCAGCCGTCGGAGGTCTTGCCGACCGAAATATTCATCGTGATGTAAGCTTCGTAGCCGTTATCGCCCTCTACGGTAAAACGCACGTCGGCGCTGTAACATTTTTTCATATCGAGGTCAAATTCGGCTTCCTCATAAAGCTCGTTTATGCGGTCAAGGCTATCGCCCTTTACCTTTTTATAATCGAGAATTTTGTGCGAAACGGTGAAGCTGCCGCCGAAGCCTGCCTTATCGGCGTATTCGTCGATAGCTTCCTGCATACCGTCCTCGGCTTCGTCGATAGAGTCGCTATCGGCAGTATCGGCAATATCGTCGGGCAGGGCTTCGAGCATACGCTCAACGTCGCAGTCTTCCAGACCCTCCTCTATCGCTTTGAGCGGCTTGCCGATATTGTGCTTTTTTATAGCGTTCGCAAGCCCCGCGGCTGCGGCTATCACCATAACGAGCGCGGCGGCGCAGGCGGCAAGCTTTTTCGCCGAGAACGCTTTTCCCTTTAGCTTCACCGCGCCCGCAACGCTTCCCGCAAAGCTTTTTGCGGCAAATTTAAGGTCATTGCCCTTAGCGCGAATATCTTCGGCGTAAGGCGCAGACTGAGGGGGCACGTTCGGCGCAGGAGGAACGGGCGGCTCGGGCGCGGGCGGCACGTCGGCGTAATCGGTAGACTCTCTGCCCAGCGAAAAGGGCTTATCGTCCGCCGTATCGGCAGGGGCGGTGGGTCTGCCGCAGGTGGAACACTTCTCTGCCCCATCGCGCAGGAAAGCCCCGCAAAAGTTGCATATCATATTCGGTTTTCCTCCCTATAATTTTGTTCAATAGTATTATAACAATTTTTTCACATATTGTCAAGCAAAAAATCCCTCGGACTGCGGTGCCCGAGGGATAGAGGAGAAATTACTTCTTTGTGGTTATAACTTTGCTGTTTGACCAAGGGGAGTACAGCGTAGTCTTGCCGAAAACATCAGGGAGAGAATCGGAGTATTTGTAGAAAAAGCGTATTCTGAATTTGTAGCGGGTGTTTGGCTTGAGATTTTTCAGCTTTATGTATGTGTTGCCGTTTTTATAAGAAAACAGCTTGTTTCTTTCTTTATAATAGTCATCGCCCTTTATATGAAGATACTTGACCCACTTTTTCGCCTTATAGTCATACATCTCGATGCGTACACCGCTTCTATATTCAATTTCTTTTGAATCGATCTCGTATCTTATGATCGCAGAATTTGAAGTACTGGAAGCGCCTATAAGCTCGAAAGGCGTCATTTTATTATAGTATAAAGATTCGCAGTCCTCGCCAAAGACCTTGACATATTCGTCTTTAAACAAAGGCTTTATCCTTATTCTGGTCATGCCATCTTTTTTTATGTTCTTTATAACTACGCTGGTATTGTCGTCGCCTTTGACATATTTGTAAGTCACAAACTTTTCATCATTCGGGCCCCACACCTTTATTTTATATCCCGTAGCGTTTTTTGATTTTTTCCAAGTGAGTTTCAGCGAATTGCTTCCTACCATTTTAGCGGAGGTAATTTTAGTCGAGCCGACTTTGAAATTATCGCGGGTGGTGTAGTTTATGTTGTACTTTACGGCGTAGTGATATGCCGCACTGCCCGTTTCACATTCAAGGGTAAAATCTTTTTTTACTCGGTAATCTTCAACAAGATTGCCGTCCTCGGGATCCCAATAGTATGTTTCATAACCGAAAGCGTAGTAGCCTAACTCAGTAACAGTTTTAGGAACATATAAGCTTGTTAGAGCCGTATCAGAAAAAGCACCGTTGCCAATTCTCTCTATATTTCCTTCAAGTATAACTTCTTCAAGAGATCCATCTTCATTGCAAATGCCATTGTCAATATTTTTAACGCCAGATATAGTTATCTTTTTAAGATTTGGGCATTTTGCAAAAGCTTCAAAACCGGTTTTCTTTACAGACGAAGGAATGTAAACAGACTCTATCTCCTCATATCTGTAAAAAGCCTGATCGCCGATCTCGGTAACGGCTTTGCCTTTCAGTTTAGTGGGGATAACGATATTGGGGTTGGTCTTATCAGAACCGGTTATCATTATAGTGCCGTCGGCTTTTTCCTGATAGTGAAAGCCATCGCAAAGGGGGTCGGTGTTATGCTGTTTCCAGCCGGCTATCGAAACATCGGTATCGTCGGTCGCGGCGTACTCCTCGATCTCGGCGGTATCTGATTCTGAGGAGGTATCGTCAAGCTCGGTAACGGCGGCCTCGGTCTCGGCAGGCAGAGCGGAGTCATTTTCCTCAGCGAACGTGGGAACAGCCATAGAGCAAACTATAGAAAGCGCCATTATGTAAGAAAGAATGCGTTTTGTGTGT
>DBEZOM010000117.1:0-3757 GCA_048252855.1 Ruminococcus sp. | reverse complement strand
GTCTTAAAAAATGTATTATACCTCTTTCAGATTTTTGATGATGTCGTCTACCGTTTCTTTTAAATCACTGTTAGTCTTTAATAGCTTTGCTACATCTTGGTAGTGTATCGTCATCGTGGAATGGTTCTTGTTCAGCTCGTTTCCTATCTGAATGTACGTCATTCCCTTTATCTCTTTCATTAGGTATATCGTGATTTTTCTCGCAAGCGATATGTTGGCCCTGCGGTTCTGCGAACGTATGTCGTCCGGCGTTACATTAAATGCCGTAGCTACTTCTGAGATTATCCTGTCAGTAGTTATCTCCGTCGGGTGGTTCTCTATCATTACTTCTTTGATTACTCGCTGTACCATCGAGATAGAGGGCGACTCGCTCGTGTATATCGTCAGCGCCTTTATTTTGTTCATAGTGCCTTCCAGCTGACGTATGTTCGTCTTTATCTTTTCTGCGATAAGCCGCGCAAGGTTGTCCTTTATCTGTAAGTCTAAAAGCTCCGCTTTGCACTTGATGATCGCCATTCGCGTTTCAAAGTCGGGCGGCTGTATGTCTACCTGCATTCCCAGCAGAAAACGTGAACGTATGCGGTTCTCCAGCTTCGAGATCTTGCTCGGCGCTATGTCTGAGGTAAGCACTATCTGCTTTCCCGCATTGTAAAGGTCGTTGAATGTGTGGAAAAATTCCTCCTGCACCGCGTCTTTGTTGATGATGAACTGTATATCGTCTATCAGCAGGTAGTCCGCGCTGCGGTATTTGTTGTGGAATTCGTTCGTCGAGCGCTCCGAAAGCGCCTGTACAAATTCGTTCGTGAAATTCTCAGTGGTGGTGTAAATGAGGTTCATCTCGGGGTGGTTCTGCTTTACCTGCGCCTCTATCGCTTTCATAAGGTGCGTCTTGCCAAGGCCCGAGTCGCCGTATATGAATAGCGGGTTGAACATATTGTTGTTGTCCCCCTCGCCGCCGTCGGCTTTGTTCGCTACCGCCGTGCAGCAGGCGTATGCCAGCTCGTTCGATTTGCCTTTGATGAAGTTGTCGAAGGTCAGCTTTTCCTGTACTCCCGCTACGGTGGGCGTGTGGCCCGCAGGCTCTTCCGCCATAGCTGAGGTAAATTGCGGCTGCGCCGCGCTCTCGCTGTCCTTGCTCTTTACCAGCAGCCTTATCTCTACGGGGAAGCCCATCACGTTCTCAAACGCTTCTTTTAGGCTCGGCTCGTATATATCCAGCGTGGTCTTTTTCGTAAATTCGCTCTCCGTCAGCAGAAAAGCGGTGTTGTTCTCAAATTTGTATGGTTCAAGTACAGCCAGCCATCTTTTATACCCTACTTCGCTTACGTTCGGCAGCTGTCTTAAATATTTCAAAACGCTTTCAAAAACGTCGTTGAAAGACTCCATCAATAAATACCTTCCCTTCATAACTTTCGTGAATGGCAAATCATGCCATCTCCTTGAAGGCATACTTCACCGTAAAAATATCGTTTCCTTATTATTATAACATATATTAAACAAAATTTCAAGTGCGCCGCATTTATAATAATGTAGAAATTTCAATTGTTTTTTTAGTTGTTTTTTTACGCTCGTTTTTTCGCAAAACGCGTTTATGGCGCACGAACGCCCCTGTACGGCGCGTTTTCTCTCCGTGCAGGGGTATCCGTTGTGGGTCTTGCCGCCCTACTGCGGGCAGTATAGGTCATTGTAAAAGCTCAGCTCGGTAAATAAGCCTTTCGGCGAGCAGGTTATCTCTATCCTGTCCACCTCCGCCGCCGTCAGGCTCAGCCCCTCGGCGGTAAAGTTCGCTTTGTCCAGCAGTTCTTCCAGCTCAGCGCCCGCGTATTTCAGCCTGCTGTACTGCCTGCCGCGGTCGCCCGCGCCGATGTGATAGCTCAGCCCCGCCTGCGGGTCGTAAGCCCATTCGTTGTCGCGCGCGTAGTATTTGTGCTTTATTATGTGCCTATTTACGGCGTAGCTGTTGGTCTTGCTGATGTTCCATTCCCCCGCCGCGTCCTGCGTGTGCGCGTGCGAGATAAGCCCCGTCAGCTTTACGCCCGAAGAGTAGCTTACTATCTTCTTTTCGCTGTAATCGCGCGTTTTTGGCGAGAGCGCCGTGCAGTATACGCTGTTAGTGCCGCGAATGTAGGGGTATGTCGAGTACGCTTTCGCCGCGTAGACGCAGGCGGCGTCCCACACCGTGCTCGTGTCTTTTATATATACATAATTTACCTTTTTGGTGCTGCCCTGACAGCTTACGGCGTATGCCCCCGCCGCTTTGCCTATAACTGCCGAAAGGTCGGGCTGGCTGATAATCCCCGGCTCCGCCATGTTCTGCCCTAAAAGCATTGAAAAGCCCAGCGAGCGCAGGCGTATCCGCCATACCCCGAGCGAGTATTCGCAGACTACGCTGTCCGCCGTGCCGTGGTGTATTATCTTGTTGCCGATGTACAGCTTCACCGCCGTCACCTCTTCGGGCACGCACCTGCCTATGAATATCCCGCTGAGCAGTGTGTACGGCGTGTACCGCTCTTTTACAAAGCTGAAACCCGCCGTTCGGCTGAAATACAGGCTCGCCGTACCGCTCGCGCGGCATAGTTCGCACTTTATCTCCGGCATTTCGTATGTCGCCATTTAGTCCGTCACCTCCGTTAGGGTAAATTCGCACTCGCAGTAGTCCCGCTTTTCCGCGCCGGTAATCCTGCCCGCAAGCAGCGCGTAGCCGCCGTAGCTTACTTTGTTTATCGAAAAACTAATGCTGTCCGCCGCCGCCATGCTCCTCAGCAGGTTTTCGTAGTCGAATATCTCGCCTATCTCTATGCGGCAGTGCAGGGTTATCGTCTCGGGGCTGCCGCAGGCGCGCACCCTTATACACCCGCCGTCCGCCAGCGCGGTGCTCTCTATCTTGTTGGCAAAGCTCATTTTCACTCCGTCGAAATAGTAGCCCTTGCCGCCGTATTCAAAGAAATATACAGTACCCAGCGCGCTCATTTCAAGTCCTCCTTTTTAATAGCCAGAGTGTATTCCGCCTCTATCACCTGCTCAAGCCTGCCCAGCGCGGCGTTTCGCTTAGGCGCTCCGCAGGTCAGCGATATTACCGCCAGCGGCGATGAGAAATAAAGCTCCCCCGCCGCCTTGTGCGCCATGCTCTGCAAAGCCGCCGCGTCGTCGAAATTCTTCTTCCCGCCGAGCAGGCGTATGTGCACCTTTACCGCCGCCGAGCATTTTGAGTTCGAATTCGCCGCCTGCCTGTATTCGCCGAGGGTGAGCCTTTCGGTGCGCCATAGCGCGGTGTACGCCCCCGCTTTCAGCGGCTTAGCGGAGGAATATTCCTCGTACACTTCAAAGCCCGCTTTCGTAAGCTTGTCGCTCAGCATTGTGTTTACAGCCGTTATCATGCGCTCACACCCCCATGAATGAGAATGTGTCGTCCATTACGAGCCCGAGCGCGATGAGCTTTTCCGCCGCCGCCCTGCGCAGACCGTATGCGCACTGCAAAAGCTCTTCGCCGCCGCGCACCACTGCTACCTCGCCGTTTTCAGTCATGACAGCCTTGCGCGAGAGCACAAGCTCAAACGCGCGGTCGTAAGCCGCCACGGCCGCCGCCGCGTAAACGCAGACCGCCTTTTGCTCATCGGTAAGCTCGCTAGGCGAGATTATAAGCTGCGAAACAACGTATATCTCGGCGTTTTCCAGCAGCACTGAGTACTGCTGCGCTTCAAATTCCTTGTCGCTCACCGCCGTCAGCCGCTGAAAATCACGCTTCACATTGTCGTAC
>DBEZOM010000116.1:0-7929 GCA_048252855.1 Ruminococcus sp. | reverse complement strand
TGAAATACTTATTTTTTTTGTGAGTTATTTTTTGTAAAGTTGCTTGATTAAAAAACGATTATATGATAAAATATTATATTGAGGTCTGTATGCTCGTTTTTTGCGAGCTTGCAGATAAGGGGATTATTTTTACCGCAGGGAGGCAAAAAAATGAAAAATGAAATGTCAGCTGCTCAGGCTATTGCCAGCAAGCAGAGCAGGCGGCTGAGGAACAGGCACATAGGCTTTGCCGTTGCGCTGGGTATCATCTTGATAATAGCGATAGTCAGCATAGTGGCAGTTGCAAAGATACGCGCCAACGACCGCATAATGCTCGCGAAAAACCTTATCTCTCAGTTTGAGATAAATACTACCTACCGCGAGCCTGAGCTGGCTTCCGACGGCGACGAGGACGGCGACGGTATGCTCAACGAGGCCGAAACGCGCGCTAAGACAAATCCGCAGGACGTTGACAGCGATAACGACGGTATAAGCGACGGCGACGAAGTTGCGCTGGGCACTGACCCGCTCAATGCCGATACCGATGGCGACGGACTTCTCGATGGCTTTGAGCTGA
This sequence comes from Ruminococcus sp., assembly GCA_048252855.1. GTDB lineage: Bacteria > Bacillota > Clostridia > Oscillospirales > Ruminococcaceae > YE71. The sequence continues at coordinate 7,373 of DBEZOM010000116.1, read as the reverse complement.
TGGCAGGCCTTGACCCGAAAAAGACCAGCACCGATGATAAAACGCCCGATAAGGACGTTGTGGTAGATATAAAGCGCGAGTTCGGCGAGATAACGCTTAACGTTACCGGCGATGCCAATATCGCTGATACTTCTATCTCCGAGCTGAACCTTTTCGGAATTTCTTCTAACACAGGTATCGTCAGCACCGCTTACGACCTCGTTTCCGACCACAAGTTCCAGACCGCTAAGATCACTTTCAAGCTCGACAGCAAGAAAGTTACCCAAAAGGGCGCAAGCTTCTCCGACCTCTCAGTCCTGAAATTCGACGCTTCGACTCAGAGCTACGAGAAGATCAAGAGCAAGGTAGACAGCTCGGCAGGTACGGTCACCGCCGACATCAACACCTACGGCACATATGTAGTCGGTACAGAGAAAAAGGCGAACTCGCCCGCAGTTACCAAGATAGCGTTCCTGCTCGATAACTCCGGCTCGATGTACCCCGTAGAGGAGTGCGAAACTTCTCCCGAAAACGACGTTAACTTCAAGCGCCTTGACTTCACCAAGAGCCTTATCAATAAGATAGAGGGCGAGGGCGATTACCTTTACAGCATCGCGAAATTCACAGGTACATACACCCAGCTCCAGAAATTCACAGACGATACCGATAAGCTGAACAACGCGCTCGAAAAGATACGCGTCGGCAAAGAGGTTTTCGATGGCTCGCATATCCAGTCCGCGCTCCAAAGCTGCATGAGCACTTTCGATAACGGCTCGAATAATCAGAGAAACATAATCGTTCTGCTTTCCGACGGCGCTTCCGATGAATCCAACCCGAAGAGCATAGAGCAGCTCGCAGACATCGCAGACAATAATAACATCATCGTTATGACGATAGGTCTGGGCAAAGAGGCTGACCGCGCATGGCTGCAAAATCTTTCGGCGCAGACGGGCGGTAAGTACTATTCGGCTTCCGACGCAGACGCACTGGAAAGCGTTTACAAGCAGATAGTTACCACGCTCAATTACGATATAGTAGATTATTCCGATTCTGACGAGCAGGCGCAGGGCTACTCGCTGTATAACACTGGTTTCGACCCCACCAAAAACGGCTTCTCGTTCAGAAACTTCCGCACCTCCGATACCCCCAGCCTTGACTTCGGCATGGCGGTAATGGCACGCGACTGGTACGTCGGCAGACTCCAGCTAAAGACCAAGGCTCTCTCACCCGCAGATGACAGCGAGCAGAAATATGACGCCGAGGGCTATAACCTCAAGGGCAGCGATTTTGAGGAAAAGTTTGAGGCAAATCAGCCGCTCTCTTCCTACGTTCCTACCCTTATCACAGGCGAATTCGGCGACGTTAAAAAGTACCTCGATTACTCTTCGTCAGGTTCGGTACTGAAAGTTGACGCCGACCTTATGGCAAAGGCTCTCCAGCAGGGCTGGTCGGTGAAGAAATATAAGCTCGACGCGAACAACCTCTCGTGGGAAAAAGTAGAGCTTCTCTCGCTCAACGTCAAGGAATGCGCAGATAAGATCGCAAAGGCAAGTTCCGACTCGGAAGCCGAATTTTACAAGGCTCTCTACCACCTCAATGCTTTGCAGTGGGACGATACGCCCGTAACCTTCGATCTCTTTAACGGCGACGAGGGCTTTGACGAGCTGAAATCGCTTCTCGCGCTCGGCGAACCCGTGGTCACCACCATCGACGGCTCGCATACCGTAAACGCTATCGGCCTTATACAGGATAGCTCCGACCACCGCAAATATGTGCTCCAGGTCTACGACAGCAACTATCCCGGCTCGATCAAAAAGCTGTACATCACCCGCGCCGTAAAGGGTAATTTCGATATTTCCGACGGCAAGGGCAAGCTGAAAGACGTTTCCTACGAATACACCTGCGAATACGACGGCAAACAGGTAGGCGTTAAATTCTCGGACGTAGCGGCATATTGACCGCGCGGCGCTTCAGAATAACATCTGAAGTGCATACAAGAAAACGTTTTCTGTAAATACTGCACAAAATAAAGGGTCAAATTTCGTAAGATATTTGATAGACTTTTGAAAATAAATTTCACAAAAGCCCTTGATTTTACGGCGTTTTTCTGATATAATAAGTATTGAATTAGAACGGTGCGCAATGGGCGTGCTGTAAATTCTAAATTACACTAATTAATGTGGAGGAGATTTAAAATGAAAATTTCTAAGATTTTCGCAGGAATGTCCGCTGCTGCTATCATCGCTGCTGCGGTAGCAATGCCTGCATCTGCAGAAGCTCCCGTAGATAATGAATTCTACAATGCGACTGGTGAATGGTCTTACACATTCAAGCTTTCTGATTATGCAGATAAGATCGGTCCTAGCGGTGATAACGATGGTATCCAGCTCGGCGAGAATACATCTGACGATGGATCGCCCAGCACTTGGACCTGCGGTTTCAACTTCCAGGTTGGACATATGAAGAATGCTAAGGTTTCCATGACTGTACATAGCGACGCCGGCAACATCTACAAGGGTGCTGACGCTGATGCTGGTTCTGACGATACTTGCTGGACTGTACAGACTTCTTGGAAAGCTGACGCTCCTGCTGACAAGGAAAAGAGCACTGTAAAGTACACTGAGAATGAAGCTAAGGGCGCTGCTGAGCTGAACGGCTGGGATTCCGGTCCTACCAAGTTCAATGGCAACTGGGGACAGTTCATGCTGACCAATGACGATATTTCCAGCGTTACTATCACTGTAACTGTTGTTGCAGATGCTGACACTACTTGGGAATACCATGCTTATGACGAAGCTAAGTCCGACGATGACAACGCCTACGTTGTATTCACTATGTTCGGCAACGGTGCTGCTACTGTTGAAAAGATTCCTAACGCTGACATCAACAAGCAGATCGAGGGCGGAGACAACACCAGCTCCGGCGACAACAGCAATACTTCCTCCGGCTCTTCCTCCGGTTCTTCTTCCGGAAGCAGCTCGAGCTCCAGCTCCGGTTCTTCCAGCTCTAAGGGCGGCTCCAACGGTGGTTCTAACGGTGGTTCTTCCAAGGGTGGCGCATCCACTACTTCTTCCGCTAAGGACGCTGGCGCTTCCGACAACACTGCTAACGCAGAGTCCGGTGCAGCTGCAGGCGTAGGTCTGGCTATCGCTGCTCTTGCTGGCGCTGCTATCGTAGTTTCCCGCAAGAAGTAATTTTTAGCTAAGCTGAATAATTGCAAATAATAAAAGGCATTGCTTTCGGGCAGTGCCTTTTTTGTATATATTGTATGAATATGAAAACGTTATCTGTGCAGTATGAACAAAAGTCAAATGGATAATTGTACATTTAGCATATTGAATATTTTCGGCATTTGTGTTATACTTTAAAAGTAAATGGTTCTGTATGAACAATTATTTTTGGAGGTAATTACTTATGAAAAAGTTTTTAGCTTGCACTGTTGCAACTATTATCGCAGCATCTATGATGACTGCTTGCGGCAGTGACGATTCTAAGGACAGCTCCAGCAAGGCTGCTGAGACCACTGCTGCTACTACCGCAGCTACCACCGCTGCTGCTGATTCTTCCGAAGCTGAGGAATCTGCTGCTGAAGAGTCTGCTGCTGACGAATCCGCTACCGAAGAGTCCACTGCTGATGAATCTGCCGCTGACGGCGAGGCTGCTGAGCCTAAGCCTATCTCTGAGATGCCTGCAACTCTTCAGGATCTCGAGACTGCTTCTCTCGTATTCGACACCAGCATGGATCCTGCTGACTTCGTTAAGACTATGAATGAAGCTAACTTCGAGAACGATGAGTCTGACGTTGCTTTCTCTATCGAAGAGGTTGAGGGCGTTCCTATGCTCCGCTGCCAGGTTCTGACTCTTAAGGATGAAGAAGATCCTTCGCTCGGTTACAAGGTTCCGAAGATCCAGTTCGATATGTCCAAGATCTTCGCCGGCAAGACCGATACTCTCGATAAGGTATTCACTATCGACATCGAGTTCATGACCAAGGCTGTTGGCAACTTCGTAGCTGATGACGGTACTGAGTCGCTCGTTCCCGGTAACTTCATGGGCGCTCTTTGCTCGCAGGCCGGCGAAGATCCTGACAAGCTCGGTTGGAAGGAACTTGACAACCAGATCGGTGAATCTGAGTGGACTTCCGAATGGGCTACTTACAAGTTTACCGTTCGTCCCGGTCTGCTTGGACCTTTCAGCGCTGTTGACACTCCTCAGTACTTCACCTTCATGAGATGGAGCATTCCTAACCAGGCTGATTTCTATGTTGCTGACATCACCTTCAAGGATGAAGACGGCAACGTACTGCCCGTTTCCATTGGTGCACACGCTGAATAATTCAGTTTACATAATAGACCGCACACAAGCTGTGCGGTTTATTTTTTTGCAAATTTGCTGAACTTCACGCTAGTTTCGCCGATCTCAGCGCTTTTCGGCTTATTGTTTTTCACCGCAACATCGTAATTCTCGCCGCCGATATTCCCACTAACTTTCCCCGCTGCGCACTTTTCCAAAACCTGCGCCGTCAAAATTATCGGCGAACTCGTGGGCAACTCCTCACGCGAAAAAGTCTGTTCCATTTCCTCAAAACTGATCTTGCAGTCTGCGTCGGTCAGCGACATCTCCATGCCTTCGAGCGTTTTCGGCTCGCTGACGGTTATCTGCCAACCGCCTTCCAGCCGCTCAAACTGCGCTTTTCCCACAAAATCGTCGCTGCTGATCTCAGCATTCACCGTGTAACTTTTCGGCAGTGAGATCTCCGTACTTTTTGAACTGCCGCACGCCGAAGCCGTCGAGATCGCGCAGATACACATACACATCAGTATAAATTTTTTCATTCAGACCCCTCCATAAAAAAAGTCCCCCAAACCGATGGGGGACTTTTGCATAATCAAGCTTGTCAACTTGCAAATCGTTAACAATTGTAATTTACAAAATCGTGAGAGTTTCCTTAAAGGCATTTATAATATCGCTCGCAGTGACTGCGGCAGGCGAATACTTTTCACACAGTATTTCCGCAGTCTTTCCGCATATGTAGTCGCCCAGCGCGCAAGCTTCTGCCGCCGTAACGCCCTGCGCCAACAGCGATGCGATAACGCCAGCCAGCATATCGCCCGAGCCGCCTTTTGCAAGCGCCGAACAGCCAAAATTCGTAAGAGTCGCCTTTCCGTTGCTGAACGTCACGGAAGTCGCGTCCTTGCTGTGCAGTGTCACGCCGTACTTTTCGCTCAGCTCGCGGCAGATCGCGTATCGCTCAGCCGAAGCCTCAGCCGCCGTCCGACCGCTCAGCCGCGCCAGCTCACCGATGTGCGGAGTCAGAACTATCTCACAATTCTTGTCCCTCAGTACATCTATATTCAGCGCGAGCTGATTTATTCCGTCCGCGTCGATAAGCAGCGGCACACGCACATTTTTCACCAGCGCTTTGACAAGCTTGCGCGTGCTTTCGCTTCTGCCGATGCCGCAGCCGACCGCAACTGCACTGTGTGAATTTGCCAGCTCAACCAGTTTATCTATCTCACGGCTGCTGATCGTTCCGCCCTCAGTTTCGAGCGGCGTGTAAACGCATTCGGGCGCGCTCGCCGCAATAATTGAGATCACGCTGCGCGGGGCGGCAAGGTTCACTATCCCGCAACCGGTGTGCAGCGCCGCACGTGAACAGATCGCCGCCGCGCCGATGTAATTTTCACTTCCGCAGATCAGCAGGACTTTTCCGAACGTGCCCTTGTGCGAATATTCGGGACGCGCGGGTAACATTTTGTGCAATTCACTGCCGAAAATCTCGTGTGAGGTCGTGCGGTCGTCGAGGTACTCCTCCCAGCCGTCGGGTATGCCGATGTTTGCAATTTCGATCTTTCCGCACATAGAAAGCGCGGGTTTGAGTGCCATTCCGAACTTCATCGCATGAAAAGTGATCGTTTCGTCAAACTTTACCGTTTCAGCCGCGATCTTTCCACGCAAACAGTCAACGCCGCTCGGCATATCACACGCGATCTTGTAGATGTCAGATCGTGCAAATCTGCTCATCAAAAACTGTATGTTCTCGCGAAATTCGCCGTGAAAACCCGTGCCGAAAATGCAGTCTACAACTATATCCGCAATGCCAAAATCAACGTCTTTTGTAATAATTTTCACTTTTTCGCTGTCAATAAGCGCAAAAGCTTTCTTCGCAAGCTCGGTCTTCGGCTCGCCGCAGACGTAAGCCGCGCTGACGTCAAATTTATCCGCCAGCAGGGAAGCACAGACCGAGCCGTCGCCGCCGTTGTTGCCCGAGCCGCAGAGAAGCAGAATGTTTTTCGCGCCGATGCGTGCCGCCGCGCTCTCGACCGCTCTCGCCAACTGCGCGCCTGCGTTCTGCATAAGCTCCCAGAGCGAAACGCCAAGCGCCTCCGAAGCCTTTTCCGCCTGCGACATCTGCTGAGGCGTTAATAATCTATTCATCTTTATCGCTCCTTTCCGCGATGCACACAGCCTGAGCCAGCTCGCGCGTGTGCGAAATGCTTATCGAAAACTCCAGCCCAGCCGCCGCTTGAGCCGCATTGCCCTCCAGTTTTAGGTAAGGTGCGCCAAGCTCGTCGTGCGCTACGGTTATCTCGTTCAGCGAAAACCCGCGCACGCCCGTGCCCAGCGCCTTCGTGAACGCCTCTTTCGCCGCCCAAGTTCCTGCCATTGATTGGTAAGGTTCTTTCATCTGAGAAAAACGCCGCCGCTCCTCATCTGAAAAGGCACGGCGGCAAAAACTATCTCTCTGAGCCGCATTTTTCACTCTCTCGACCTCTTGCAGGTCGCAGCCAACGCGGTATTTCACAGCTTGCTCACCGCATTTCTCGGGAAAAACGGCTTCATAAGCTGGGTCATTTCGGTGCTGGGGGTAAATACCAGCACGCCTTTTCCGAACTCGCGGTGCGTAAAACGCAGGTAATAATCGGTAAGCTCGGGGTTGTTCGCGCCCGCCTTGACAAGCGTTTCGTCCTCGCCGACGGCAAAATCGCCGTTTACAATGCCGTACTCGCTGACCTTGTGCAGGTCGATGGTGCAAAGTCTGCTGCGCTTCGCCTGATTTACGATCTTGTCGATGTCGAGGTCGGCGTTCGTGAGAATGTATTCGTACTCAACGAAAAGCTTCGTAATTAGCTGGTAGCCGATGAAAATGCTCAGTCCCGCGAACACAAAGCCGAAAAGCGTCAGCATAGTGTTGAAAGTCAGCAGTATAAAGCAGGCGGCGAGCGCTACGGCCGCGGCTATCGTGAAGATCTTCGAGGTCTTTTCTCCTTGCGAAAGCTCTCTTTTTACAATATATTCCTTGAAAACGTCCATGAAAATTATCCTCCTAAAGTTGTGTATTAAATAGTATAGCACATTTTTCACGAAAAGTAAAGCGATATTTTTTTAATTTT
>DBEZOM010000115.1:0-11378 GCA_048252855.1 Ruminococcus sp. | reverse complement strand
CCTTAACAGTAGACTTACTTAGTTTATATTACTGAGAAATCCAAGAAGCAGTTACAGAAGAGATCTTCTTGTTTCCGCCGTTCTTCCAGTTCTCCCAAGTCTGAGCTTCAGGATACTGACCAACCATTTCGTCGCCAACGTTCTTTGCCCAATGTACATAGAAGGAATCAGAACCATTGATAGTAGCAGAACCTACTACTACAACGCCGGCTTCGTTACCGTTCTCGATAAGAGCGTCAACAACTACCTTCTTAGCCTTGTCAGCATCAGTAGTAGCATTGCTGATAGCAGATGTGCAGTTAATTGTACCAGTGCCGAAGTAACCGATAGCGTCGGACTTATTTACGCCCTGAGTTTCCTTATCAGCTACATACTCAGATACAGCATTGTAAGCGGTCTTAGCGTTTGAGTTTGCGGTCTTAAGTCTGGACTTCTTAACGTAGTTAAGCATCGAAGGAACCAGAATAGCTGCCAGTACGCCGATAATGGCAATAACTACTACAAGTTCAACCAGAGTAAAACCTTTCTGTGTCTTTTTCATAGAAAAATCCCTCCATAAAAATATTTGTTTTATAAAGCACCGCAGCGGAACTGCCGCGGAAAGCTTACTTTATGTACCGCTTTCGGCTCACATATCTTTGTGCCCCTCAGCGTAATTACATTATACACCGCTTTCTCGGATTTGTCAATAAGTTTTCACAAACTTTTTTGAAATTTGTGCAATATAACAAATCGCTTGTCTGCATTTTAGCAGTTTGAACAAACTGTAAACCGCAGACCCCCTCGCGGGAGCGGAAGTATATGTCAGCTAAAGCATTTTTAAGGCGCAGAACCTGCGTTTTACGGCACGTCCGCACGCTCTTTATGTACTTCAGCGTAATTTATTATATCTTAAAACAAATTATTTGTCAATAGGTGCGAAATAAATTTGTTGACTTACACAAATTATTTGTTCATATATACCCCCGCAATATTAAATGTGACACATATGTGAACAGCAATGGCCGTTATTTATTATCGGGAATGTGGCGAATGACCTCGCGGTGTATCTTTATCATGAAGAAAATGCTGGCGGAAAGCGACATTATCTCGGCTATCGGGAACGACCACCAAACCATGTCGGGGTTGCCGGTCTTTGCGAGCAGGTACGCCGCGGGCACGAGCACTACGAGCTGGCGGGCGATGGATATTATCATAGAATTTATCGGGTGGCCCAGTGACTGGAACGCCGAGCTGAATACTATCGCCACGCCTGCGAATATGAACGAAACGCTGATTATCCTCAGCGCGGGCACGCCCCAGCGCAGCATTTCGCTGTTCGCCTTGAATATCTCAAGCATCTGCGCGGGGAAGACCTGCATCAGCAGCAGACCCAGCAGCATTATCGCCGTCGCGAAAAGGGCGGAGATCTTTATCGTCTTTACAAGGCGGGTGCGCTTGCCTGCGCCGTAGTTGTACGAGATTATCGGCACGGTGCCGTTGTTAAGACCGAATACCGGCATGAAAATGAAGCTCTGCAGCTTGAAATACGCGCCGAGCACCGATTGCAGAGTGTCTTTGAGCGCGCCGAAGCCTGCCAGTATGAGGTTCAGCAGGAACGTCATTACAGAAGTTACCGAAGCCATGATGATAGATGGCACGCCTATCGCGTAAATGCTCTTTACAAATTTTCCCTCGGGGCGGAAACCGCGCATATTTAGGTTGATCTCGTGGTTGCGGGTGACGTTGAGGTATATGCCGAACACCGCGCCGCATATCTGTCCCACTACCGTCGCGACCGCCGCGCCCGCAACGCCCATTTTCGGGAACGGGCCAATGCCGAATATCAGTATCGGGTCGAGCACGATGTTTATGACCGCGCCAAGCCCCTGCGTGAACATCGAGAGGACGGTCTTGCCCGTCGATTGCAGCAGACGTTCGTTCATTATCTGCATAAACGAGCCGACGCTGAGTCCGCCCGCGATGTAGAGGTACTGTTCGCCGTAGCGGATAGTGGCGGCAACGTCGGTCTGCGCGCGGAAATATACCTTAGTAAAGCAGAGGGTTATGGTGAGGAATGCGAGGTAGCTGCATACGGCGAGGAAAATTCCGTGCCGCGCGAACTTGTTCGCCTTTTCAAACTTCTTTTCGCCCAGCGCGCGAGAGAGATTCGCGTTGACGCCTACGCCCGTGCCCACGCCGACGGCTATCATCAGGTTTTGCAGCGGGAAGGCGAGCGAAACGCCGGTAAAAGCGTTCTGATTTATCTGAGAAACGAAGAGGCTGTCCACGATATTATAAAGCGCCTGCACCAGCATAGACACCATCATAGGCAGCGACATTGAGAAAACGAGCCTGCCGACGGGCAGCACGCCCATTTTATTTTCCTTAACGGGAGCGGAGTTTTCTTCAATTTCGGTCTTTTCGATCTCCGCAGTATTCATACAAATTCCTCCTTTTTACAGTTACATCATATCATACATTTTTTAAACACATACAAATTTAATAGTACCACATGACTGTTACCTGCATATTAAGAATGTATGTATCGGCGGAGAAATTATCGTCGGCGGGGCATAAAAACAGCCGCTCCCTTTTTGGGGGAACGGCTGAAAACTGACGGTTATTTGGCAGGCGCAGCATTCTCCTGCATCTCTCGGGTCGCCCCTGTCGTGCCATCGGCGTGTGGTCGCTGCGAAGTTTACCACCTCAAATAACCTGTTTTTATCCTATACTTATTATACACTATTTATTCGTCATTGTCAAGTTTTTTATACAGCGGTTCGTTGTTTCTAAGGCGCTGAGCAAAGCGTTTCTCACTTTCACCGATAGCGGTTATAACGGAATTTTTATACCGCGGATCTTCGCCCTCTACCGTTAATCTCAAGACTATATTTACCACTTTCCCATGAAATTCAAAGCTTTTGGAAACTATCGCGGTGTTTTCTTTTTTGTCTTTAAAAATGTAATCGGGGTCGGCTATTATATCGAAAAAGTGATCTTTAAAGCACTCGTAAAACTCTTTTCCGCGGCGTTCGATAATATGTTCTATCCTATTTTCTGTAATAATTACCTCGTCTGTAATTATCGTTTTACCGCACACGCACTGATATTTTTCAACATCAAGTTTTCCTAGAAAAAACAATACAGTCCCCGCCAATCGTCATTTTTTTACAAGTCTAATATTACCACACGACTATTACCAACGTATTAAGAATGTATGTATCGGCGGAGAAATTATCTGCGGCGGGCATAAAAACAGCCGCTCCCTTTTTGGGGGAACGGCTGTTTTTGATATTTGCAATAACAAAAAGAAATAGCCGCCCAACTTCCCAAAGGACGGTTACTTTTAGATAAAGAAACTCTTTTGGAGGAGAACCGCTTACAGCAGTGCGCCTCTTTTATTACCTTAATTATACCACGCCGTGCGACGTTTGTCAAGCGCTAAAACAAACATTTGACAAATTTCTACAAGTAAGCTATAATAGACATTAAGGCGTACTGCAAAAACGGTAGGCGGTTCAAATCTTCCTCCAGAGATGGAGGTGAGCTATATGGACGTATCAACGGTAATATCATTACTTAATCTGGTTATAAACGTAATCAGACTTGCGTTATATATAAGCAAAAACAAAAAGAAATAGCCGCCCCACTTCCACATAAGGCGGTTATTATCAATATAACACTGCTTTTGGAGGAGAACCGCTTACAGCAGTGCGCCTCTTTGTTATCTTAATTATACCACGATACGAAACGTTTGTCAAGCGCTGTTTTTAATCGTACTGATTGTACTGCTTCCAGTGCGGGGAATTGTTTTTCCAGTTGTCCCAGCTTATCGGGTCGGGATACTGACCGAATATCGCCGAGCTCAGCGTCGGGTCTTCGTCGCCCGTCCACTGAACGTAGAATGAAGCCGTATCGTTTATCGTCTGCTCGCCTACCCACACGTCGCCCGCCGTAACGCCGTTTTCCGCCAGTACGGAATATACGGCTTCCTGCGCCTGCTTTTGGTTTTGATTGCCCGTGGGCGGGGTGGTGCAGTCTATCACATTGCCGCCGTAATAGTTTATCGCCTGCTCGCGCGAAATGCCTTTGCCCTCCTGCTCGGCCAAAAACTCCGCCACAGCGTTGTACGCCGTTTTGGCATTGGTGTTCGCAGATTTCAGGCGCGATTTGCGCACATAATTAAGCATGGAAGGCACAAGTATAGCCGCCAGCACGCCGATTATCGCGATAACTACTACAAGTTCTACCAACGTGAAGCCCTTTGACATCTTTTTCACAGAAATACCCCCTCTTGTAATCCTATAAAAAAATCTGCTCTTGCTGTAAAACTTACCTTTATAATATAGCATATTTTAGCCTAAGTGTCAAGTTTTTTGCACAAATGTTTATGCCAATTGATGAATACGCCAAATTCCGACCTATTTTCGTTACATATTTACTGCAATTTTACCCATGGCGTAAACGTTTGAAATGAATGCGTTATGGCGGTATTTACCTAACTATGGCAGGCGTAATTAGTTAAAATAACGAAAATGTTACGCGCCTATTGAAAAACTGTACAATTTGTTGTATAATAGAGTGAGAATACTTGTGGGATGAAGTGAAATTACACAATTTTAGTACAGGGATATATATAATACAAGGGACGAAATTTATAGGATCATGAAAAGGTGAAAGGGGTGGACCTCGCCGTGGATAAAAATATCACAAAGGTAAAGTGCGGAAAATATAATGCGGATTTTACCGACGGCGGAAAAATTTTTGATTATGACGAGGGCTTTATCTCTCTTACGGGATATTCCCCGAGTCAGCTTGATGATAAGGAGATAGTTTTTAACGACCTTATCCCGCGCGATGATTTTGATTCTTATATGGAAAAAGTCGCCAGACTGCGCGCTGAGGGCGGCGGGGCGCTGGAACATAGGCTGATGTGCGCCGACGGCAGGGCTATCGACATAATCTGCATAGGTACTGACTTTACATCGGCTGAGGGGCACAACTGCGTAAACGTTACCGTGGCGGATAACTCTGACCACGCCGCGCTGAAACGCAAGGTGGAGTCTGCCGAAAAGGAAATGGACGCTATAGCCGAAAGCGTAAGCGACGGGCTGGTGATGGTTCGCGTGGCGGACGGAATTCCCGAAATGGTGAAGGCGAGCGACGAGTATTACCGCATTATCGGCGTTGATAAAGAGAGCGGCTGCGGGCTGATGGACATTATAAAAGGTAACGACCGCGAAAAGCTGCTGAAAAATATAGACGAGTGCGTAAAGACAAAGCTGCTTTTTGAGCAGGACGTGCCTATATACCGCGGCGGCGAAAGAGCATGGCTGCGCCTGCGCGCACGCTACCTAGACCCGCCCGAGGGCGAAGAGGGCGCTATGCTTTACTGCGCAATTGCCGATATTACCGAGAACAAAACGGCTGAGCACAGGCTCAAAAAGCAGGGCTACTGTATGCAGATGATAGCCGACAATACGGAAGAGAAATTCTTTGAATACAGCGCCGAGCGCGACGAGCTGAGCATTACCGCGGGCGAGCGGGTGATGAAGCAGTTTGGCAGCAACGGTATAGTGCGCAACTTCCTCTCAGGCAGGGCGGCGGACGAGATAATCCACCCCGACGACGCCGAGATGTTTTACAAGACTTGGGAGAACGCGCTGGCTTCTCCGCAAAAGGGCACGGCTGATTTCCGCTGCCTTATCAAAAAGGGCACTTACCGCTGGTACCGTATGCCGTATATCAGCGCCGAGAATGAAAACGGCGAGATAACGGGCGTTTACGGAATGTTCTTTAATATCGACCACGTTAAGACGCTTAAGAGCCGCATGGCGCACGACCGCCGCGAGATAGAAAGACTCTCGACCACCGACGCGGTGACGGGCCTGCTGAACAGGGCCGCTTTTGAAAGAGCCGCCGCCGCAAACCTGAAAGAGCTTTTCCCTACGGGCGACTGCTTCGCCGTGTGCTACTCTGACATAAACGATTTTGCATATGTAAACGAAAACTTCGGCTACGAGGCGGGCGATAAAATGCTTGCCGACTTCACCGACATAATAATGACCTGCGGGATATGCGTTACGGGCTGCCGTATATACTCGGACTACTTCGTATCGCTCTACCGCGCTAAAGACCGCGAAACGCTTATCGACAAGATAGGCGAGCGCAACCGCAAATTCTCTGAGATGCAGAAGAAGAAATATCCGCTGAGCAATATACAAGTTTCGTGCGGACTGTACTTCATGCGCTCCGCGGACGAGGACATAAACACCGCGATAGACAACGCGAACCTCGCGCGCCGCAGCGTAAAGGGCAGCACCGATATTCCGGGCGGCATATACGCCGAGCGAATGAGGATAAAGCGCAGCCACGACCAAGCGATAGCGAGCGAGATATTCAACGCTATAAAGACGGGCGCGATAGAGCTTTTCTTACAGCCGAAGTTCGACATGAAAACGCGCGGGCTGATAGGCTCGGAAGCGCTGGCGCGCTGGCGCAACGCCGACGGCTCATACAAGCTGCCTTACGAATTTATCGACGTGCTTGAAAACGTGGGCTATATAACTCAGCTCGATTTCTACATATACGAGCAGGTGCTTATAAATCTGGCAAAATGGAAGCGCGAGGGCAGACCCCTCTACCCCGTATCGGTGAACTTCTCGCGCAAGCACAACAACTACCCGAATTTCGTCAGCAAGATTGCCGAGCTGGCGGAGCGCTACGGCGTGGATAAGAGCCTGATAGAGATAGAAGTTACCGAAAGCTGCTTCACGCAGGACGTCAAAAACCTTTTCTCGAACATGAAAAAGCTGCGCGAGCACGGCTTTAAGATAGACATCGACGATTTCGGCATGGGTTACAGCTCGCTGAGCGTGCTGATGGACGCGCCTGTAGACATCGTAAAGGTAGACAAGGTGTTTATCGACAACATAGAGAACAACGAGAAGTCGAGAGAGTATATCGACAGGATATGCAATCTGATACAGACCGCCAGCAAGGAGATAATTTTTGAGGGCGTGGAAACTGAAAAGCAGGCGGAGATACTTTGCAGCAGCGGCCACAGAATGGCGCAGGGCTGGCTTTTCGACAAGGCGATACCCGTCGCGGAGTTTGAAAGAAAATATCTTTCGTGAAAATTTTGCACTTGAAACAGGTCGGGAGCGCGCACCGCAGCCCCCGACTTGATTTTTTTATTGAAGTATGGTATAATCAGAAGTGTAGAAATATTACATTTCGGCGGCAATTTACGCTTCCGCCGTATTTGAAAAGGAATTATATTGCTTATGGATAATTATGACAACTACAATGATCGTGATGGTCGCGATTATAGCGACGATCGTTACGAGCGCGACTGGCAGGACGGCTCGGGCGGCGGATATGATTACGACGGGTACGATGATTACGACCGCTACGGAAATTACGAGGGCTACGACAACGGCTACGACGAAGCGCCGCGGGCTGACGAGCGTTATGACGATGATTATGCTGACGACCGTGACGGCGAAAGGGAATACGACCCCGAATATGAGGAATATGTACGCGAGCAGATAGCCCGCGCAAAGCTGCGCCGCGAAAAGGCAGACCAGCTCGCGCGCGACCGTCTGCACGCTAAGATGGTGATGGCGGCAGCGGGCGTTATAATAATCTCGCTGATAATAATGGTCATCGTGAACGCCAGCGGCGATAAAGAGCCGCAGGGCACATACACGGGCGAAAGCTCTTCGCAGCAGGTGCAGGCAGCCCCCGCGGAAGATACCGAAAGCTCGGAAGCCGATGACGAAAGCTCTTCGCAGAGCGAAAGCAGCGACATTTACAAGGGTCAGGCGAAGGGCCACCAGCTCGTTACCAAAGACGGCATAACCTACGTTGACGGCATAATGATAGTGAACAAGACTTTCTCGCTGCCCTCCGACTACGACCCCGGTCTGAACAGCGAAGTTTCGGAAGCTTTCAACAGCATGGCGGCGCAGGCTTGGAGCGACGGCATAACGCTTTGGATATGCTCAGGCTACCGCAGTTACGACGAGCAGGTGACGCTTTTTGAGCAGTACGCCTCGCAGCGCGGACTTGACGAAGCGGACGCGGTATCTGCGCGCCCCGGCCATTCCGAGCACCAGACGGGACTTTGTCTGGACGTAAACACCACCGATTTCAGCTTTGAGGGCACGGCGGAGGCGAACTGGCTAGACCAGCACTGCGCCGAGTACGGCTTTATCATACGCTTCCCGAAGGGCAAGGAAAAGATAACGGGCTACGATTACGAGCCTTGGCATATCCGCTACGTCGGCGTTGAGGCGGCTCAGCAGATAAAGGCGAGCGGAAAGTGCCTTGAGGAATATCTGAACGTTACTTCCGACTACGCCGATTCCCCCGGCAACGAGGAATTTCTGAAAAAGTATGCTCAGTACGCCGACATCACCCCCGCGGACTCCTCAGCCGCCGACTACAACGGCAACACGGATAACACCAATACCGGCACGACCGACAATACCAACACCAATACCAACACGGGCGACAACACCGCTGATTACAATTACGATTATAATTACAACGACAATACCGACGCTTATTACAGCGATGATTACGGGTATGGCGATGGGTATTGATTGTTAACAAATTGTGAAATCGACAAAAAGGCGGGGGAGTGCGGGCTAAAGCACTTGACAGCGGCGCTTTTTTGTGTTATCCTTATAAAGTGTGGCGGTATGCTTTGTATCGCCTGTATCCGCTGACAAATTCGGAAAGGAATGGTACATTAAAATGGTAAGAGCAATTGTGGGCGCTAACTGGGGCGACGAAGGCAAGGGCAAGATCACCGATATGATGGCTCAGGAATCTGACGTCGTGATCCGTTTTCAGGGCGGCGCTAACGCAGGTCATACCATAGTGAATAATTATGGTAAATTCGCGCTTCATACACTGCCTTCTGGCGTTTTCTCTGAGCGCACTACCAATATTATAGGAAACGGCGTAGCGCTGAATATACCCGTGCTTTTTAACGAGCTGAATAAAGTAATAGAGCAGGGAGTTCCCGCGCCTAAGCTGCTTATTTCTGACAGAGCGCAGATAGTAATGCCGTATCATGTGCTTTTCGACCAGTATGAGGAAGAGCGCCTCGGCAAGGCAAGCTTCGGCTCTACTAAGAGCGGTATAGCGCCTTTTTATTCTGATAAATACGCAAAGATAGGTTTTCAGGTGCAGGAGCTTTTCGATGAGGAGTACCTTAAAGAAAAGATCAGCCGCGTTTGCACGCAGAAAAATGTGCTGCTGAAATACCTTTACAATAAGCCCGAGATAGACGAAGAAGAGCTTTTCAATACCCTGATGGAGTACAGAAAGATGGTAGAGCCTTACGTTGCCGACGTTTCGCTTTATCTGCACAACGCTATCAAAGAGGGCAAGGAGATACTGCTTGAGGGCCAGCTCGGCTCGCTGAAGGACTCTGACCACGGTATTTATCCGATGGTCACTTCTTCCTCCACGCTGGCGGCTTACGGCGCTATCGGCGCGGGCATTCCTCCTTATGAGATAAAGAAGATAGTTACCGTTTGCAAGGCTTACTCTTCCGCAGTTGGCGCAGGCGCTTTTGTTTCCGAGATATTCGGCGAAGAGGCTGACGAGCTGAGAAGACGCGGCGGCGACGGCGGCGAGTACGGCGCTACTACCGGCAGACCCAGAAGAATGGGCTGGTTCGACTGCGTAGCTTCTAAGTACGGTTGCAGAATGCAGGGCGCTACCGACGTAGCTTTCACCGTGCTCGATGTGCTCGGCTACCTCGATAAGATACCTGTATGCGTAGGCTACGAGCTTGACGGCAAGGTCATCACCGATTTCCCGACCACGAGAGAGCTGGAAAAGTGCAAGCCCGTGCTCGAGACCCTCGACGGCTGGAACTGCGACATCCGCGGTATCCGCAGCTACGATGAGCTTCCCGAAAACTGCAAGAAGTACATCGACTTCGTAGAGAGCCACATCGGTTACCCCATCACAATGGTATCCAACGGCCCGAGAAGAGAGGATATTATTTACAGAGAGCCTAAGATATAAGCGGCCAAGCTGTATAAATTTTTGAATTACTGTTTGCTAAGTTGTAATATATTAAGTTTTCGGCGGGCTGCGGCATCGTATGGGGGATAACGCCCCCGCTTTGCGGCAGTCCGCTGCGTTTTTGGGGAGGAAGCGCCAATGCAAAAACAGATTTTTTCTGTTATCAGTATAGAAAAAGAGCTGCCTTTTTACGTCGTCGGCGTGGGTATAGAGTGCTGGCAGTTCCCGATAGAAAGACCTATGGGCTACCAGTATCCGCAGATATTTGTTTCACGCAAGGGCGAGGGTATACTTACCGTAAACGGCAAAAAGCTCCGCGTGCCCGAAAACACCGCCTTTTACATACCCGCGGGAATGCCTCATTCCTACCGCGCGGCTGAGAAGGAATGGTACGTTGACTGGATGTGCTTTTCGGGGTACGAGGCGCTCGCGCTCATCAAAAAGTGGGGGCTGACAAGCTTCGCGAAGCTGGGAAATCCGCTTGCCGATACCATGCACGAGATAATGCAAAAGGCGTACTACGAGCTGAAAGGCGACAAGATATACGGCTCGAGCGTGGCTTCGGGACTGCTGTACACGCTGATGCTGGAGCTGCGGCAGGGCGTTGACAGCCGCTTTTCGCAATCGCTTGCGGCGACGCATACCGACAGCTACTCCGAGGTGCTGCGGTACATCGAAGACCACTATTCGGAGCAGATACGCCTTTCCGACCTCGCCGAGCTGGCGGGCATTACCGAGCAGCACCTTTGCAGGCTCTTTAAGACAAATCTGGAAATGCGCCCCATGGAGTTCATCACCCGCGTGCGCATAATGCACGCAAAAGAGCTGCTGATGTTCAGCGAAAAGCCGATCTCTGAGATCTCGGCGGAGTCGGGCTTTCAGGACAGCTCGTACTTCTCAGTGGTTTTCAAAAAGTACGAAGGCATGAGCCCTGCGGAGTTCCGCCGCGCGTTTGCGGGCACGATGTAAATACAGATGTAAACGTTTTTACAGAAACTTTCAGCGGAGTTGTATTTTGCAGCTCCGCTTTTTCGTGGATTTTCGCTGCGCAGGTATACGTTTACATACTTGATATTTGAAATATGAACATAGCACGAAAACGTTGCCATCAGCACTTTTTGTGCATATCTTATATATCTGCGGCTGATAACTGTGCATTATTTGTGAATATCCTGCATTGACAGCACGGCTGTTATGGTGTATAATAAAATAGCGATAGGAAATATGAACATAGAAATCCACGGCGCGAACAAATACGTCTCAGCCGATATACGAAAATTTTAGCGCCGAAACGAAAAATCCTTCAAACAAAATAGAAAAGTACAAAAGAAAGTTAAAGGCGGCAG
>DBEZOM010000114.1:0-14995 GCA_048252855.1 Ruminococcus sp. | reverse complement strand
TGAAAAAGATACTCGACAACACGGAAAAGGTTCAGAAGGTATGCTTCGACCTCAACGGCATACTGCTCAGCCCCCAGTACATAATGGTGAACCCGCACACGCTCAGCATCAGCTTTACCTATGTTCCGATACAGTTTTTCGAGGGCTATTTTGACCTGCGCGGTTTTCTGCTCGGGCTGATAGACATTACCAATTTCGACCTCAACGAGGACAGCTCATACATTCAGGAGTACATAAGGATACTGAATAAAGGGACGGTTTTCTCGACATACGAGCTTCAGCAGTATGTTGAAGAGTTGCTCAGCGCGCACAAGCCCGTGAACAAGCAGCTTGTATGCCCGCATTGCGGAATGAAAATATCTTCCGATTCAAACTACTGCGGCTCGTGCGGAAATAAGATAACGAACAGCGCTGAAAAAGATTCGGAAAGCACATATATCCCGCCGACCGACCATTTCAGCAGCGAGAGATCAGAAAAGAAAAGCGCGGCGCAAGAGCCGAAGGTAACACCTCAGCCGCAGAATGTTCCGCAGCCGACTCCTCAGCCTGAACCTCAGCCAAAGTCGACCAAGAACCGCACCGTTGTGCCAGTTTCGATAAGACCTGTGGTAAATTCGCGGACTATACTTGCAAATCCCGATATAGACCCGAATTATCAGCAGGGAATAGCGCCCATGCCGCAGCAAGAGCCTGACTTCGACGATGAAGAGATGGGAACTACATTGCTAAAGAAAAATACGGCGGCAGAAAGCACTGCGGCTTACCTTGTGAGAAAAAGCACGGGCGAAGAGATCTGCGTAGACAAGCCGGAATTTACCGTAGGCCATAGCAAGACCAACGATTACCGCATTACGGACAACACGGCTGTCAGCCGCCGACATCTGAAAATAGTTAATGAGGGCGGGGGCTTTTACGTTTACGACCTAGGCTCTACTAACGGCACGTTTATAAACGGCAGAAAGATAACGCCGAACCTGCCCGCCGAGATAACTGACGGCAGCACCGTTACCATCGCCGACGAAAACTATAAATTTGAGATCAGATAAGGGGAGCGCAGATGAAATTCAGATTTGCATACTCTACCGATGTAGGAATAAGAAAAAAGACCAATCAGGACAGCCTTTGTATATCGGAAGCGAACACGCCGCAGGGCGATGTAATAATGGCGGCGGTCTGCGACGGAATGGGCGGACTCATAAAAGGCGAGCTTGCCAGCAAGACGATAATCGAAGCGCTTGAAATCTGGTTCGCCGAGCAACTGCCGAGGATATTGAAAAAGAGCGACCCCGCCGAAGAAGCGCTGAACTCATGGTACGAGCTTATATGCAGGGAAAACGAGCGGATACTCAGCTACGGCAAAAAAAACTCGATACAGCTGGGCTCTACGGTAACGGCTGTGATGATATTCCCCGACGGCAAGCTTGCTATGGCGCACGTCGGCGACAGCAGACTTTACCGACTGACCGACGCCGATATAACTCAGCTAAGTGAAGACCAAACATTCGTGGCGCGTGAGATAGCCGCGGGCAGAATGACGCCCGAAGAAGCGGAGAACGACCCGCGCAAAAACGTGCTTTTGCAGTGCGTTGGCGCTACGGAAAAAACTCTGCCGCAGTTTTTGATAAGCGAAGCAAAGGCGGGCGAAAGCTACCTTTTATGCTCTGATGGTTTCAGACACAAGATCAGCGAAGATGAGATGCGCGGGCTTCTCTCTCCGCGTTTCTGCGTTTCAGAGGATAAAATGCGCGAGGGGCTCACAAAGCTGATAGAGCTGAATATGAAGCGGCGCGAGAGCGACAATATAACAGCGCTGCTCGTAAATACTATATGATACATCAAGAAGGGTAAAATACACTATGGCTTCAATGGGCGAGATACTCGACGGAAAATACGAGATACTTACTGAAATAGGCGCGGGCGGAATGTCTAAAGTATACCTCGCAAGAGATATACGCCTTAATAAGCAGTGGGCGGTAAAAGAAGTCGAGAAAAATGCTAGGGATAGGAACAACAAAATAGTAGTTCAAAGCGCCATCGGCGAAGCGAATATGCTGAAAAAGCTAGACCACCCCGCGCTGCCGAGAATCGTAGATATTATCGACAACGGCAAGGTGATATGCGTTGTAATGGACTACATAGAGGGCGTTCCGCTGAGCCGTGTGATAAAAGAAAAGGGTGCGCAGCCCGAGGACGCTGTCATCGACTGGGCGAAGCAGCTTTGCAACGTGCTCGACTACCTGCACACGCGCGAAAAGCCGATAATCTACCGCGATATGAAGCCTGCGAACATAATGCTCCAGACCGACCATTCGGATAAAGACCACCCCTACGGCAGGATAAAGCTTTTCGACTTCGGAATAGCGCGAGAGTATAAAGAGAACAAAACCGGCGATACCGAGTGCATGGGCACAAAGGAATATGCCGCGCCCGAGCAGTTCGGCGAGATGGGACAGACCGACGCGCGCACCGATATTTACTGTCTGGGCGCTACGCTTTACCACCTCGTTACTGGGCACACATTCGTAGAAAATTTCAAGCCGATAAGAAGCTGGGATCCTCAGCTCTCAGTAGGTTTTGACGAAATACTTACTAAATGTACTCAGCGCGAGAGGGAAAATAGGTATCAGTCCTGCGCAGAGCTGCTGTACGCCCTCGACCATTATAAGCAGTGGGGCAACGAATACCGCAAATCGCAGAAAAAGAAGCTGGGAGTATTCGTAACGCTTTTCGCCTGCTCGATATTATCGCTGGGGCTGGGCTTCGGCAGTTTGGGCATGAGGACGCACACCAATAACCTCGACTACGAGCAGAATATGACCCGTGCGAAAAACGAAGCGCTGGTGGAAAATAAGATAGGATATTACGAAAAGGCGATAGACATAAAGCCGATGAATATCGAGCCGTACATAAACATGATAGAGGCTTACAAAGAGGACGCCGATTTCAGCACTGATGAAGAGCAGCAGTTCAAAAGCTGCATAAACAGCAATCTCGTAGAGCTGAAAAAGCAGAGCGATTACTGGAAGGTGGCTTACGAAACGGGCAAACTTTACTGGTACTACTACGGCTACGGCAAGACTGACGACTCGGATAACCAGATAACGCGAATGAAAGCGGCGGTAGAGTGGTTCAACGACGTGGTGCAGTACGGCGATAAAAACAGCGATGAATATAAAATATCGCTCATCTACCGCGACATAGGCATTTTCAACCGCGACATCACGCTAGACATCGAGGAAGCTTCCGATAAGGGCAAGTACGCGCCATACTGGGAAAATCTGCGGTCGATGGCGGAGCAGGTGAGCGGCGAAGATCAGGAGATAGTTCAGCTTGAGCTTTATAGGCTGATAATGAACTCGATAGAAAATTACTCGAGAAAATTTAAGGCAGACGGCGTAAAGCAGGACGATATGCTGGCGGTGTACGATACGGTATGCGAAAAGCTGGAAGCGCTGAATACTAATTCGGACAAAACGGACGAGCTGAAAGCGCAGCTTATCGGCAGAAAGCAAACTGTACGGCAGTCGATAGAGAGCGCGTACAGAGATGGGGAGTAACGGAAGATTATGAGTGCTGAAACATGGTTTATTATCGCGATAGTGCTGTTCGTGCTGGCGGGACTTCTGCTGGCGGCGGCGATAATAGTATTTTTCGCTTTAAAGATCCCCGAGATAATCGGCGAGCTTTCGGGCAGAAATTACGCTAAGGAACTAAAGCGTATGCGCGAGGAAGCCGCTAACCCCGTTCCGAAATTCGTGGCCTTTGAGGGCGGTACTACGGAAACGGGCGGCTCTTTCAACTTGCAGAATATTTACACTAAAAACATGAAAAACGGCGGCGAGCCTGAAAAGCCGATCATAAGAAGAGAGCGCCGCGACGAGCCAAATTACGAAGCTCCGCCTACCTCGGCGTATATGAACGCTGGCGTTGAGCCGGGCGGTTATCCTGAAACTTCGCAGATCGGCGACGCTTCTGCTGTGGAAACTGCGGCGAATGAGAGTATGCCGCGCGGCACTGCGCATATCGGAAAGATAGAGCAGGCAGCTGTAGATGCTCAGTACGATGACGACGAACAGCCGACGGGCGTTCTTACGGACAATTCGCAATACGACGAAGACGAGCAGCTTACGAGCGTGCTTACTGATAATTCCGGTGACGGCGAACAACTCACGAGCGTGCTTAGGGAGAACAGCGAGCAGCTTACAGGCGTGCTGAATGAAAACCCTTACGGCGAGGACGAAACGCCTACCGACATTCTTAGAGAGCCGGACGATATAACCTCTGAGCTTTCAAAACCGACTGACGGCGGGCAGGGCTTTACCGAGATATTTACAAACACCGGCGACGATGCCGACGGCGGTTTCGTGATAACGAGATCTGTAAAGGAAGTACATACCGAAGAGGTGATCGCGTAAATGAAGCTTTTTAAAAGCGCGCTCATCTGCACGGTGATCTCTTCAGCCGCGATAATGCTGATACCGCTGGAAGAGATCTCGACAAGCTGGGAAAATGCCATGCGGTTGGCCGTGCCGATAATATTTTGGGCGGGGCTTGCGGCGGAGCAGATACTCTTAGGGCTATGCCGAAAAAGCATAGGCGCTGCGAAAAAACCTGCGCGAAACAAGGCTTTTACAGCGGCGTGCACAGCATTTGCGGTACTGCTGGCGGCTTTCATCGTAATGTCGGCGGCAAATATCGGCGCAAACGCGGCGCAGTTTGTGGACTTGTCACTTTTAGTGCTTTCGCTGAGGTGCATATTTATCTTCAGAGGAAAGTGCTTTAGATATTATTCTGAAATAAAAGATGTGAAAAAATTCGGCGTGAGAGATCTCGCCGAAAAGGAAAGGGAAGTTGATGATATATGAGTTATTCAGCGAAAACGACGGCTTCTAGGGCTGCTGCGGGAACTATAGCGGCTATATTTGCGATGAGCGCTTTTTCGTTCGACACAGCGCTTATTTCCGCTTCGGCGGAGAGCCTTGCTGCTTACACCGTGAGATTTACAAACTCAAACGGCGACTTGCAGGACGTTGACGGCGTAAAGGTAACTCTTACCTCCGCCGCCGACCCGAATGTAAAGGCGGAGAGCACCTCTGAGGACGGCAAAGCGGTATTTGAAAACTTTGTCGAAAGCGGCGCTGAGTATAACGTAACGTTTGATTTCACAGGCGTTTACGGCTTTAAGGAGCCGGAGAGCAGCACTATAACCGTTGACGGCGACAGCTGGTCGGCGGTGATAGAGGCTTTGCCGAAATACACTGTTTCGGGCAAGGTGGAGCTGAAAGATCTCGATAAGCTGGATAACAGCGTATCGCCGCTGATGAGCTACTGGGGCTACGGTCACGGCGATTCGGACGAGCCTGAAGAGGTGATTATCGGCAATGACGGCGGTTACAGCTACGAAGTATACGGCGGATATGATTACAGCGTATCAGTATCGGCGGGCAAGGAATACGAGTTTAAGACCGTAGTGAAAAACGTTTCGGCAGATATAGAGAATGACGATTACACGCTGGAGCTTGCGACATATTCGCTAAAGCGCGCGGTAAACGGCACCGGCGGCGGAATAACTTTTGATCTGAAAGACGATAAGGGAGAATATCAGCCGATAGAAGAGGACGATATTGCCGACGATACCATTTCGGTGAACGCTGCGAGCAAGGTTCGCGCGAACGTGAAAGCCGATGATACATACGCTATAAAGTCGCTCAAGATCGGCGGAAACGAGATAGCTGACGCCGAGGGCAAGAGCGAGTACACGGCAGAGCTTTCGGGCATTTGCGATAACACCGAGATAGAGGTGGAGTTCCAGAAAAAAATCTACACGGTGACGTATGTTATCGGCGAAAACGGCAAGCTTTTGAAGCAGGAGAGCGACGATGCTTCGAGTGGCTGGGTAGAGATAAAAAGCGGCGATAAGTCGGAGGAAGCAGGCTCTTCCGTAACGCTGAAAGCAGAAGCAGGCAGCAATTACCACATAAATGAGTTTAAGGTTGACGGCGCTGACAAGATCTCTGCTGACGACAGAGCGGAAAAGAATTCGCCCAAGACTTTTGAGCACAAAATCGACAAGATCAAGAATAACGTTACAATAGAAGTCAGCTTTGTTATAGATAAGTTTGACATCACTATCGACAATGGCGAGGGCGGCAGCATCAGCGCAAATACGCTGACCGTTGATTATGACGCTTCCCCCGTACTGGAGATCACTCCCGAAAGCGGAAAGCACATCGCGAACGTAACTAAGAAATACACCGAGATAGTTCACAACGAAGAGACCGACAAGGACGAAGAAACCGCCGTCGAAGAGCCACTGGACTATACGGAAAATGATAAGTCGTCTAACGGTTACACTCTCACGCTGGAAAATGTAACGTATGATTTTACGGTAGAGGTTCGCTATGAGGACGATGAAACTAAGACCGAAGCAGAGATACCCGCGGGCGTATCCAGCAATCTGGAAGAGCTTGTTAAGAATGGCCGTAAGGACGAGGCTGAGAATATATATTATCTGCCCGCCGCTGAAAATAACAAAGCGAAATTTTCTTACAGCAGAGATGACAGCGATGAGGTTTACGGCATTGCTGTAAATAAAGATCCTAGAGATAGAAATTCTAAAGACGTAACCATAGAAAGCAACGAGGAGATAAAAACCATCTCGCTGTACTATGACCACCAGTGGCATAATTATGAGCTTGCAAAGCCGATAAAGATCGTTTATGACGGCACAGCGCCGACAATAATCGTTGAAAAACAGCCTGATGTCGAGTGGACTACCGAGCAAAAAGTTACCATCACAGCTAAAATAACGGACAACAACGACGGCAGCGGCGTTAATCCCGAGTCGGTGACGATAAAGGGCAATGGTGAAAACGATATTGTCGAGCCTATGACCCCTGATGGCGATAAGTGGACATTTGTAACATCTGATGAGCAGGATAAGACCTACACGATAACGGCAACGGACTATACCGGCAACACCAATTTGCGGGAGGTTAAAGTAGGTATAGACAGAAAAGCTCCGACAATAGATGGCGCAAGCGTAAGCAGTGTCAACGCTAACGATTCAATTGCTTACTGCGATAAATTTATCCAGACGAACGGGGCTGTAACTATAAATGTTACAGCAGGCGACGCTGAGCCTTCGAGCGGTATTGAGGAAATTGATCTTGTCGCGAAGCTTGTCGGCGGTTCAAAAGGTGGCACAGAAATACCTATTGGTACTGCTGCTTATAATGGATTGGCAGCGTTTACAGTTGAACCTGAACTTTTTGATAAATATAATTACGACTACATCAATTTCTATGCAGTTGCGCATGATAAAGCAGGAAACAAGAGCAGTGATGAAACTGAGCTTGAATTTAAGAATGGAAATAAAGTCTATACTAATTTTATAATTTCGTCAAACAGCACTTTAAGTGTTGGAATTAAACCTGATTCCGCTAAGGAATGGTATAATGGCGATGCAACTGGCTTCACATTTAGCTGGAAAGATGATAAATTCTCTATTGGAGAAGTTTCAATAGATATAAATAATACTCCGATAAAGGGTAAAGTTGGCAACACAGAGAATGAAATGTGGAGCAATTTCCTTGAGAACTTTAAAACTGCTTGTAAAAATACCGAGCGGGGCGAACATGAGCTTACGCTTTCCTCCGAAGCTTTGAAAAACAGCGGTTGTTTGAATGACGGCAAAAATACTATAACTATAAGCGTTAAAAATGTAGTTAGCGACACCGAAAAAGTAGCGTCATATACATTCTACATTGATAAAACAGCTCCTGTCATAGAGAATATTAACATTGCTCCAAATAAGAATTCTATCAAAAAAGCAATAAACGCGCTTTCGTTCGGATATTTCTTCAATAACACAGTTGACGTAACGGTATCTGTAAAAGACGAAAACGCTTCTTCGGGTATCAAATGCGTTAAAATGACGTACACCGATACTAAGGGAAAAGTGATTGAAAAAACTGCGGATGTGAATAATGATGGCGTGGCTGTTTTCGCACTTCCCGAAGAGCAGATAAAAGATGAGAAGGTATATCTCAACAGCAAGCTGACATTTGTGGCTTATGATAATGTTGACAATGAATCAAAAGAAGCTGCTCCTGAGAACGGCAAGCTCATGATAGAGACCATCAAGCCCGAGATAACTGTTGATCTGCCCGAAGCGTATGGAAATGCAAATGAAAATACTGACAAGGGCGGCGACTGGTACAACAGCGATGTTGAAATGAAAGCCAGCGTTCAGGATAAGGAATCGGGCCGCAGCTCGGTGACCGTTGAACTTTTCAAGGGCAAGGCGGACGACAATGCAAAGGCGCTCAAAACAAAAGAATACACTGAGAAAAACAGCAAGGTCGCAGAGGTCGGCGCAAAGAGCTATACCGAAAACATCGCAAAAGCCGACGAGGACGGCGAGTATACGTTCAAAGTCAAGGCAGTGGACAATGCAGGAAATGAAAGCGTTTCGACCCACACTGTATATAAGGATACCAAGCCTGCCGAGATAACTGATTTTGAATTTATCACAAACGGATATAAGGACGGCTATGAAAACGGTCATGCGCCTTTCAATGGCGTTATCCCCACGCTTTACGGCTATTATTTCAAGGAGGACGCTACTGTAAGGATAAAGGCTGAGGACAGCGGCTCGGGCGTAAACCTCATCTACTACAAGCTGGAAAATATCAACGATAAAGATCACCCTGAGGGCGGCTCTGCACCGGCTAACAAGGACGGATATATAGACATCACCGTAAAAGCGGGCTTTAAGGGACAGATCTCGGCATACGCTACCGATAATGCTGGCAACAACGAAGTAAACTACAAGACCCCGAACGGCACGGTAGTTGAAACTCAGCAGCAGCACGAGAACGAGGGCGCGCACATCGCGATCTCAAGACCCTCGCCCGTTTCGACTACTAACAGCGGCAATCCGCTTTACGCAGGCTCAGTTCCCGTGACCATTACCGTAAGCGATATGAACTCGGGTATCAGAGATATAAACTGCACCATAAACGGCAGCCAGATAGGCACTTCAATACCCAACAGCATCGGCGAAGCAGAGTACGGCGGCTGGAAAGTACTCGAAAGTCAGGACAACCTCATCTACAAGATGGAAAAGACCGTGACCGTAAGCGAGAACATAAACAATATTCCTGTAGTAGTAGACCTTACCGACCGCTGCGGAAACACCAGCCATTCTGAGGATTCTTTCAGCATCGACACTACAAAGCCGAGCATCGAGATAACTTGGGACAACACCCAGCCCGACTCGGACAACAAGGATTTCTACAACAAGAACCGCACGGCTACTATTACTGTAACAGACAGAAACTTCTCCGGCTCAGACCTTGTGCTGAATATCTCGAATACTGATTATTCCGTACCCTCGGCGGGTTCATGGACATCCAGCGGCGAGGGCGACAGCATGAAGCACACTACTACCGTTACATTCTCGGCAGACGGCGACTACAAATTCTCGGCGTACTGCTTTGACAGAGCGGGCAACAGATCTAACGAGGCGAAAACGCCCGACTTCACGGTAGATAAAACGCTGCCTGTTATCAGCGTTTCATACAGCAGCTCAGACGAGGACGCTGCCGACTGCTTCTCAGCCGACAGAACGGCTACCATAACCGTTACCGAGCACAATTTCCAGGAGTCGAGAGTAAGCATAACGGGTACGGCGACCAACGGCGGCGCAAAGGTGAAGTTCCCCGAAGCTTCTAAGTGGAAGCAGTCGGGCGACAAGTACACCGCTACCATCAAGTACACCGACGAAGCGCTTTATTCGTTCGCTATAAGCGTAAAGGACAAGGCGGGCAACGAGAGCGCGAAGTACGAAAAGGACAGCTTCACCATCGACAAGACCGCCCCGCAGATAATATTCACCGGCGTAAAGGATAAATCCGCCAACAACGGCGAAGTAGCCCCGATAATCACCATGACTGATACGAATTACGACGACAGCACGGTGCAGATCTCGCTCAGCGGCGCTAACAACGGCGAAGTAGACTACCCCGGCAGCTTTGGCAAAACGAAGGGCGGACAGGTATACACCTTTGAAAACTTCGAGAAGAAAAAAGAGATCGACGATATTTACACACTTTCCGTAAGCGTTACCGACCTTGCGGGCAACACGGCTTCGGGATCTATAAGCTTCTCGGCGAACCGCTTCGGCTCGGTATACACCATCGACGATTCTACTAAGGAGATACTGGGCAAATACATCAACGAGGAAAGAAACGTTATAGTGAAAGAGACCAACGTTGACGAGCTTGTTGACAGCAGCATAAACGTAAAGGTAGTAAAGAACGGCTCGCCATCAGACCTTGCAAAGGACAGCGGTTACACGCTGAACCACGAAGGCGGCAACGGCGAATGGAGCGTTTACACCTACACTGTAAAGGCTTCGCAGTTCAAGAACGACGGAAGCTACGGCGTATCCATATTCTCGAACGACGCGGCGGATAACGAAAACGACACGGCTGAGGAAAAGAACAACGCTGAGATAGCTTTCGGTATCGACAAGACCGCGCCGATAATCGTGCCCGTAGACATCAAATCGGATGAAACATACAGCGACGAAGTAAAGAACGTAAAGATAGAGATAAGCGACAACCTCGTGCTCGACACGGCAGAGGTAATGCTGAACGGCAAGAAGATAGACTGCGAGATACAGGGCGACACCTTTAATCTGAAAGTGCCCGAGAGCACTAAGCGCCAGAACATTTCGATAACGGCGACCGACTCGGCAGGAAACAAGGCGCAGATGAAGATCTCTAACTTCCTCGTATCCTCGAACGCATTTGTACGCTGGTACAACAACACGCCGCTCTTCATCGGAACGATAATCGGCGCAGTAGTGCTGATAGCGGCGATAGTAATGCTCTTCGTATTCTTCAGAAAGAAGAAGCTTTAAGGCAAACAATAGCGGGGCGCACGCCCGGAAAGGAAAATAAAGATGTGGTATCCTGAATTTACAATAATATACATTCTGCTGTTTGTGGCAGCGGCGGTGGCGATAGCCTCGCTGGTGCTGGTGATAATCGTATTAAAGAAGCTCTCAGACGTAGAGATCACGCTGAGCACTATGAAAAAGTACAGAGATTTCAGCCCTGCCGCGCCCGGTGCGCAGGGCGAGATCCCTCAGCCGCAGAACCGCAATGTGATATTCTGCAAAAACTGCGCTAACGAGTACGACGCTTCGCTTTCATTCTGCCCAAATTGCGGCACACGCAGATAAGAGGCGGATATGGCGGCTAATAAGGAGGAGAAGAAAATGGGCAGGATAAAGATAAACATAGGCAATGTTGTATCTGCATCGGCGAACGTAAAGAATGCAGGCAGCAGGCTAAGCTCTGTCCGCGGCTCATTAAACTTCACGAGCGGCAGCCTTGACTGGCAGATAAAGCAGCGGTACGGCATAGAGGGGCGCATATCCTCAGCGGCGCGAAATATAGCGGAAGCTGAGGAGATACTGCGCCGAGTATCTGCGGTGATGGACAAGGCGGCGGAGAGGTATAATTTCACTGAGATAAAGTTGGTTCGGCTCACGGGGGACGTTAGGGTTAAGAGGTGATAAAAAGTGAGATGCAATAACTGCGGAAAGAAACTAAGTGATGATGCAGCAGTCTGCCCTGTATGCGGAAGCGCTGTACAAAACCAAACGCAAAATGCGCATGGCCGCGATACTGACCATATACCTTTAAAGAATAGCCCACAATACATCCCTGATCAGCCAAATCCGCAAACCGGACAGCACTTTTGTCCGGTTTGCGGAAGTGCTTTATCCCCTAATATGAAGTTTTGTGCCGTTTGTGGCAATAAACAGGAAGAAGTACGAGGCACTGCGTCGAAGATCTCTGCATTGAACAAATACAAAAAGTACATAGCCATAGCGGCGGTTTTGGTGGTAGTGGTCATAATTGTGATCGCTTTGATCTCCAAAAACAATGTAGAAAATACTATTGTAGGCACATGGGAGACCATCGGCGGTTATAATGACAGCGGGTATGTAGAGCTTGATGAAGATGAACGAACTGAATGGGAGTTTAAAAGCAACGATAAGCTTAGGATAGACGATCAGATAGGAACATACACCATCGACGACGATATTCTTACTATCAGCTCTAAAGATTATGATGATGAAGATTCATTTATGATAGTTAAGGTCACAAGAAAGAAGCTGGTGCTGGAAAAGATCGGCGGCTCAGCCACGCGAATTGTCTTTGAAAGACAGTAAAAGGAGAACGTAAAATGAAATGTCCAAGATGCAATTGCGAATTTGAGTATGACTTTTCAAAGTGTCCTGAATGTGGCTATGAAATGTCGGATAGCGCAGATGCTGCGCCGCAAAAGCCTAAAAAGGCCGGCAAGGTGATAATAGCCGCGGCCTGCGCGGCTGTTGTATTATGCGCAGGTACTATTATTTGGGCTGTGGTAAATAATGATTCGATAAGCAGCGACAGCGAAGATGATACCTCGTATGAAGAGAATTATGAAGAATCATATGAGGAAAGTTCCCCACGTTATGCCGGCAGGTCATATGAGAGACCTAGTTTGTCTGATACGGTCTCTTCAAAAAGCGAGCAGACGCAGGATAATTCAAGCAGTGAAGATGAAATTACATTCTATGGCACATCAGATCCGCAGGAAGACTGGACAGCCGCGACTTTTACTTTACCCGATGATAGCAGTACGGAAGTAGAGTACATCGACAACAGTTATTTAAGCAAGTACATAGATACGGGCTGTTCTGTAACTGTTAAATTGACTTACGATCAGGCAGATTATTACGTTTTTGCAGTCAAAGACGCTGTAGATTGGAAGGCGCTGTATACGATAGACAAGAGTTATGTATACGGCGTTCCGACGGCGGACGACGCGATAAGCGGAAATGCGGGATCGGGATATAGTTTTCCAATGGAAATTTACGATCAAATAGTTGATAGATCTCAGACATTTATTCAGGAAGACGGCTTCTTTTCATTAACAGACCAGATCCCGACTAATGTGACTTTTGATCTGTCATCAGACGCACTGAAATATCTGGCGAAAAACACTACCAAAACGGACGAGGGAACAGACTACGGCGGATTGGTTTTTCAGATGTATGGCTGTAAAATAAACAAGCTGACCATTTCTGACCCGCTTCCGCTAGATGAAAACGGATTTATATCTTAAATCAGGAGGAATAATTATGCTTCAACAGAAAGAATTTAACGGTGATTTTATAAATCAGGAGGATTTTAATACTACGCCGATATTCAGCGATACTGAAAAGCATCTTGCTTGCATTTTTGTGCTCGATACTTCCGGCTCGATGACTCTGCATAACGCTATCGACCAGCTTAATATGGGTCTGAAGATTTTTAAGGAGCAGACTATTCGGGATAATTCCACAATGGCGCAGGCTTGCATAGATATTGCTTTGATCTCTTTTGACAGCGAAGTAAAA
The DNA here is from genome assembly GCA_048252855.1 of Ruminococcus sp. Classification (GTDB taxonomy): domain Bacteria; phylum Bacillota; class Clostridia; order Oscillospirales; family Ruminococcaceae; genus YE71. The sequence goes on along the minus strand of DBEZOM010000114.1, from coordinate 1,527 downwards.
GTTATTCAGGACTTTACTCCTATTTCTCAAATGATAACGCCAAACCTTGAGGCATACGGACAAACTAAAATGGGCGAAGCACTCGATACCGCTATGGATATGATCACTCGCAGAAAGAAAGCGTATGTGGCGTCGGGAACGCCCTATTTCCGTCCGTGGCTTTTCTGCATTACCGACGGTCAGCCTACTGACGGCTATAAAGAAGCCGCCGAAAGGCTGCAATGGATGGAAGAAAACAGAAAGCTTGTTTCCTACTGCATAGGCGTAGAGGGCTGTAATTATTCTGTTATGCAGGAGATCTTTGACCCTAACAGCATTTTCGGGCTGAAAGACTGCGATTTCGTAGGTCTTTTCAAATTCGTATCTGCCAGCATTACTCCTGTTATCAATAGTAAGGAGGGTACTCCTGCGGTAGATGTTGATATTCCCTCGAGTATGTTCCATATCCCGCTGAACTAAATGCCGGGGCAGAAATAGACTTTATTGAAAGCAGGTGGCAGTCATTGTTAGGCTTTTTTAAGATCTCGGCGATCGGTAAATCACATCTCGCAAAGCCCGATGGCGTTTGTCAGGACTATTCAGACGTTGTGCAGACAAACGAAGGCATGATAATAGCCGCGATAGCTGACGGACTCGGCAGTGCTGAAAAGTCAGATATTGGCTCGCAGATAGCTGTAAAAACGGTATTAGATCATATAAGCGGAAGGATAAAGCCCTCGAAAAAGGCTGATCTTTATATCAATGCTCTTCATGAAGCATTTCAGTTTGCATATAGGACCGTTATAACGTATGCTAAAAATCAAAATGACGATCCGAAGATGTATAATACCACTCTTACCGTCGCTATATATAACGGCAAAGATCTGTATTACGGACAATGCGGCGACGGCGGTATTGTTGCGCTGACCTATGACGGCGATTACATATGCGTGACCGACGTTATGAAAGGCGAGGAGTTTAACGAAACGTTTCCTTTGCTTTGCGGCGAGGGATACTGGACTTTCGGCAAAGCAGATCTGCCGATCTGCGCATTTACGATGATGACCGACGGCATATATGATATAGTATGCCCGCCGCTTCTTGCAAATGAAAAGCAAAAGATATATGTGCCTTTCATAAGGCGCTTTATGGACAGAAATGTTTTGAAAGCGAATGATCCCGAAGATTTCAGAAAATTGCAGGAGAGCATTTCTGCTTTCATTTCCGGCAACGGCATACCCGCTGTTACCGATGATAAAACGATTGTCGGCGTGATAAATACTAAGGTAGTTCCGAAACTAAAAGACGAAGAATACTACCGCGAGCCCGATTGGAAAGCTTTAAAAAGAAAGCAGTATGAGATAATGGATAGGGAGTATAACGGCTCTTCCGCCAAACCTCATATCACTCCGCAAAAGGGCGCCGATATGTCCGAAAAATATCGAGCGCAGATAGATGACTGCCAAAGAAAGCTTGCAGCAGAGAAAGCGAAGAATAAAAAGCTTGCAGATAAGCTGATGAAGGCTTTGTTCGTTGAATCTATCCTCA
>DBEZOM010000113.1:0-13930 GCA_048252855.1 Ruminococcus sp. | reverse complement strand
CGTTACCATCGACAAGACCGGCAGAAACGCTTATCCTAACGCAGGCTACGACCCCGCAAACGGGGTTGACAACACCAAGAGATCTAATCTGAAAAATATGTACGGTATGGCGAGCGCAAACGATATGTTCGGCGCTTACTTCGGAACCGACACCGACCTCGCAGACGCTTCCAAGAACATCGCTAAGAAGTATGCCGAGGCTCTTACAAGAACTGTAAACACCAAGAAATTCGTCCGCGGCGACGGCGCTACCGTAGCTGACCTCGTAAACGTATATCAGACGGGCAGCAAGAGAATCACTCAGATAAACGGAAGCCTGCGCCTCAGAGGAAGCGACTTCGGCAACATGAACGCCGATAACGAAAGAAAGAAGTACTCCGTAAAGCTTACTACCGAGGACATCGTTATCGCACTGCCTCTCGATAAGGGCAACATCACTCCTTTCTTCAGAATAGACAGCTCTGAAGCGGCAGACGGCGTATTCGTATACTTCATGTACTACGAAGAGAACACCATTCCCGACTTCACCGACGCAGATCAGGACAACAACGTCCTCGACTGCCTGTACTTCAACGGCACGGCAACCGCCGCTCAGGTAACGGTAGACGCTGTTTCGATCTACGATAACAGCACCAAGAGCTTCACTTCTCAGAAGGTCATCTTCAACAAGACAGACGATTCTTACAGAAACGGCAAGAGCATAGTTTACAACTCAAACGGTCAGTCGCTCGACTTCTGCTCCGACTCCGCACTGTACTACCCCTACACCTCGACCAGAACTGATACGAGCGCTGTTTCGGGCGGTACTGACAACAGAATAAAGTTTGACGAATACTACAATCTGTTCGGCCAGAAGCTTCCTGCAAACGTATGCGAGCTCGGCGTGAACGGCGACGGCACTACCACGGTAGAGGGCTACACAAACCGCATATTCTACCTCGTGCCCAGCAGCGTATCCGTTACCTTCGGCGACAACCTCGAGATGCAGGGCATCATGTACGCTACCAAGTCGCAGGTTACTTTCCAGGGTTCGAGCACAAGATTCTACGGACAGGTAAAATGCGGAACTTACAAGTGCCCGAACGATGATAAGGTCGGCATTGTAAAGAATATCCCCGCGGCTAAGCAGTCGATACTCGACTATGTATCTGAGATCAACAAGCAGCACGGATCTTCTTCCGATATTGAGATCATGTACTACGATTATTCGCACTAAATCGGAGGTGGAATAAATGAAGATATTTAAGAAAAACCGCTCCGGTATGACGCTGGTAGAGGTAGTCATCGCGATGGCTTACTTCTCAGTTACCACCCTTTCGGTGTGCATGGCTTTCTCGGCGGCTCTGAAATACAGCGCGAGAAATATGCGCCGCGACGGCGAGCTGAACGTTCAGCAGACCGCTATGGAGAAAAAGTCTACCGCAGGCGTAGTTCTCAACGACGGCGCTACGCTCGACGCTATGACAATCAAGTATATAAGATCGGGAACAAGCGACGTAGTTGCAAGCGTAAACAACGTTACCGAGTATAAGGCTATAAAGACCAATACCGACGGCGATGATTTCAATTTCCAGATCAAGTCGTTCTCCAGCACCCCTCTGGGCAGCCAGAAGCTGGTGCCCGACAAGACTCAGGGCAAATTCAAGATCTACGTTATAAACAACACGGGCAACACCGTAGACGTTGATATAACGATAAATTCCGGCACGATATTTGAAGGCTCGTTCGACAACGGTTACAGACATTCGTCGCCGCACTACTTCCGCACCCTTGCAGCTAAGGACGCCGAGGCTCTCGGCGCTCCCGCTACTGAGGAGCTCATGCCCGACAGATTTATAATCGGCTACTACAATCCTACACTGGGCAGCGAAGTAAGCTCGGCGCTTTCGGTAACGCTGAAAGCAAACGGCGCGACCTTTACGCAGGATCTTAACAACGGCTTTTTAAATTCTAACGGCCAGCTTACAGTGACCTGCAAAGCCGACGGCACTTACAACTTAACATACGGTTCGCCGACATGATGGATCAAGGAGGTAATCAGATGTCTAAAAAATTGAAAAAAGGTTTTACGCTGATTGAACTTCTGGTCGTACTGCTGCTGATGGGAATAATCACCACGGCGATAGTAATGGTTCTCAGACCTACCAGCAACCTTGCGGTAGATATTGATAACAAGGCGGACGAAGAAAACAACGCCATCACGCTTTTCGACTATGTAAACGGCAAGCTGAGATACGCGACAGACGTTATGATAGTAAGCAACGATGACGCAAGCGTAATGCCCTCGCACGGCAACATGAAGAATTTCATTCTTCTTTCAAATGACACAAGACCCGTAAGCAAGAAGGGCGCAAGAGGATATGCCAAGAGCGGACTTACAAACAAGCCGCTCAGCAGCGCTACCTACTGCGTATCCAGCTCGCTGCTGGCGGAGAACGATTATCAGTTCTCGATAGAGGGTGTAAACACCGAAGCGAAGTCTGAAAGCATAACTTTCGGCGCGCTGGTACACCCGATGAAGGCTACTTACAGCAGCTTTGTTGTAAACGAAGATAAGCCTTACAACTATTCCGAAACATTCCAGCTCGTAAATATGCAGAACCGCGACCAGCTCAGCACCACCGTAATAGGCGGTCTTTCGACCTCGGGCTACGACGCGAGCAAGAAGAACATCTGGATATTCTACGAAGAGCCTAAGGAAGCAAAGCTCACCGGCAACGCTTCTAACGGCGGTATCCCCGCAAGCGCAGGCATCGGAAACGCTACCTACGATAAGATGGGCAAGAAGGATATTGATCTTTCGATCAACAACGCTTCTATAATCGTTCATTTCATGAGCGGCAACGACACCAACAAGAATTTCTACTGGTACAACAAGAGCGACAGCTCTAAGATCACCATCTTCAACGATGACGGCTCTGCCGACAACAACGGCCAGGTATCTGCACCGAACACGGGCATACTTACCAAGACCATCTACCTCGAAGAAGGCTCGACCTTTAAGATCAAGGCAGACAATCAGAACAGAGAAGTTCTCAGCGTAGACTACGCTTCTGCGAAGAACACCCCCGATCAGGAGTTCTGGATATATGACTGGGAGTCGCACAACGCGGAATACGTTCCGCCCGCTGCTATAAACAAGACTCTTACTATTCATTATGTAGCAGGAGTAGGCTCTATCTCAAACGGTATCCGTATTAAAGACAGCGATGTAATAAAAGACGGTATCCTTATCGAAGGCAAGTATTATAACAACGATTGGGAAAACTACGATTATTACAACAACAACGGTACAAAAGACATTGTTGTAAATTATGTTCTTGAAAATACCAAGATAGATCTGTACACGCTGTCAGAAAGCAATAATGTAACCTATATTGCTTCTTACGAGGCAGATTCATTAGGTGATTCTACCGAAATATGGATCACCAACGGTGCTATCTACAACAGTGTTGATGATATTCCTCCTGCCCCTTCACCTCAGCTTGAGGTAACAGAAGTGACTGCAATTTCGAACAACAATTTCTCATTTACCATAAAGAATAATGGTTTAGTAGATTGTCAGAACTGGGAAGCAGTTATTGACCTCCCTGAAAACTGTCCTATAAATGGTGTTCCGTGGAATGTTATTCAGACCTATGATTCTGAAAATTCCAACAGAATAAAGTTTACTTCTAAAGATGGTTCGTTCATTACCGTTGGAAGAAATGGCGGAATGGCTACCATTTCAATACAGGTAAAGGGCTGGGAAAATCCTGCTCTTGAAGGTCAAACACCTACATTAGTAAGCGTCACCGCGACCAAGTGGTAATGATTTAACACCCTTTCTCCACCGAGCTTCCTAAACAGCTCGGAGCAGAAAAAATCCCCCGCACGGTTTTGATGTTCGGAGGATTTTTTGAGCGAATTTTAAATTTTAGTTTTGTTATGCGCTTCGGCTTTTGAAAAAGCGCGGCTTATACGTTGTACGGCAGCTTGCTGATGTAGCCCTCGCCGTAGATAAGTTCGCCTAAGCCCGTTGCGTTCATGTAGAGATTTACAATGTCCCAGCCGTACAGCGTTGAGATAAGTATTCCGATGGCGAGCCACGGGCCGAACGCAAATTTCGAGCTGCCTCCCGTCTTTTTCAGTATGCTGCCCGCTATCGCACCGATGATTATTCCGATGGCAAGCGCCGCTACCCCGCGCGATACGCCGAGGTATAGCCCCGCCGCCAGCATAAGATATACGTCGCCGAGGCCCATAGCCTTGCCTTTCGAGATCAGCCAGATCAGAAACAGCGGCAGGGCGGTTATCAGCGCGCCGAGCAGGTGGTCTTTGATGCCCATGCAGGTGAAATTTCTGAACCATATGAACTCAGGTACGGCAAGCACGCCGATGAATATGCACACGCCCGTCGAGATAAGCTGCGTGTCCCAGTCCATAAAGAAAATTACGATTAGCGCCGAGAAAAGCAGACAGTTCAGTATGCACCAGAACGGGTTGTTCGCGATGTCGAAGCGCAGGCTTATGAGCAGCCAGCCGACGGCGTTCAGCGACTCTACTACCGTGTAGCGCGGCGAGATCTTCGCTCCGCAGGCGCGGCATTTGCCTTTCAGCAGACACCAGCTTATTATCGGTATCAGGTCGCGGTGCTTGATGTACGCGCCGCAGGTCATGCAGTGCGAATTTCGCTTTATCAGCGACTCTTCCTTTGGCAAACGGTAGATACATACATTTAAAAAGCTGCCTACCGCCGCGCCGAAAAGGAATGTAAAGATGTACATGACGATTATGAAAATGTCATATTGCAGATCGCCTGTCATTTTTATACCTCCAAAATAAAATAATTTAACATAATCTATTTTAACACAAAACTATGACAATTTCAATAGCAAAATATATTTTTTTGTTCACGGCGTTTTCGCGTCATGCCGCTGGGCAAAAGGGCAGCAGCGTACCGCCCGAAAAGCGTATCCCGACGCGAAGATAAGGAGAAGAATTTATGAAAAACATTCCTATCGGACAACACCTCATTGAAAAGGGTCTTATCACCGAGGAACAGCTTCAGCAGGTTCTTGCCAAGCAGAAGGAAAGCAAAGGTAAGATGTTCGGCGACGTTATCCTCGAGATGAAGCTGGTCACCGAAAACCAGTTCTCTGAGGTGCTCGCTGAGCGACTCAATATCCCCTTTGTAGACCTCGATAAGGCTGTCCTTATTCCCGACGTAGTAAAGAGGATACCTGAGGAAACTGCGAGAAAGTATAACTGTATCGCCCTGAATAAGGTCGGCAGAAGGCTTACCGTAGCAACCTCTGAGCCTTCAAACTTCTACGCTATGGAGGATCTTCGCGTAGTTACAGGCTGCTCTATAAACTTCTCTATGGCTACCAAGGGCGCTGTAAACCGCGCGATAGGTAAAATGTACTCCGCAGGTCAGACTGTTTCGATAGTTGAAGAGGCTACTAAGCAGAAGGAAGAGGAAAAGAGTCTTGAAGACCTCGCGAACGAAGCATCAAACGACCGTATAGATAACGCGCCTATCGTAAAGCTGGCTTCTACCATAGTAGCCGACTCTTTCCGTAAGGACGCGACGGATATACATATAGAGCCTTTCAGAGATTTTACCAAGATCCGTATCCGTGTAAACGGCGACCTTATCGAGCTTATGACCCTTTCGTCGGCGCTCCACGTTGCCCTCGTTACACGTTTCAAGATACTTTCGGGCATGAACATCGCTGAAAAGCGTATACCGCAGGACGGACGTATGTCGCAGGTGGTAGACGGCACAAACCTCGACCTTCGTGTATCTAACCTGCCGATGGTATACGGCGAAAAGGTCGTTATCCGTATTCTTGCCACGGGAGATATGTCGGTAAGAAAGATCACCGACCTCGGTATGACCGAGTATAATTACCAGCGTTTCGCCGCCTGCCTTAAAGTACCGCAGGGCGTTGTACTGGTTACCGGCCCTACCGGTTCAGGTAAATCTACCACCCTTTACGCGGCGCTCGGCGAGATAGCTAAGCCTAATCTCAACGTTATCACCGTAGAAGACCCTGTCGAAAAGAAGGTAGAGGGCATAAATCAGTGCCAAATAAACGAAAAGGCGGGCATGACCTTCGACGCAGCCCTCCGCTCTATACTTCGTCAGGACCCTGACATTATAATGGTCGGAGAAATGCGTGACGCTGAAACTGCCGAGATAGCTATAAGAGCCGCTATCACGGGACACCTTGTGCTTTCGACTATACATACCAACGACGCGGCTTCCACCGTTACCCGTCTGGTAGATATGGGCGTTCAGGCATACATGGTGGCTACTTCCCTTATCGGTATAGTAGCCCAGCGTCTTACTAAGGTGCTCTGCCCCGACTGCAAGAGAAAGCGTATGAGCCGCCCCGACGAGGACGAACTCATGGGCATAGAAGGCCCGATAGAGGTCTACGAGCCGGTGGGCTGCCCGCACTGCAATAACACGGGATACCGCGGCAGAACGGCTATACACGAAATACTGCTCTCGACCCCCGAGATGGCGCAGCTCATAACCCGCGGCGCTAAGGCGGACGAGATTCAGGAACTGGCCAGCCAGCAGGGCTGCAAACTGCTGCGCGACAACGTATCGCTGCTGGTACAGCAGGGAAAAACATCAATGGATGAGCTTATCCGCGTAACTTATGCGGTTTGATCTATTATAGTGGAGGTATTTAAAAAATGGCTATTGACATCAACAAAATTCTTGACGAATCCAGAGCCCTCGGCTGCTCTGACTTGCACTTTACCGTAGGTATCCCCCCGATAGTACGTCAGGGCGGCAACCTCAGAAAGCTTTCTTCCTACCCCGATATGACCGAGATAGATATACGCGGCATCTGCGACAATATGTGTAATGAAAAGCAGCGCCAGTCTATAAAAGACCATATCGACACCGACTTTACATACGTTTCCACCCGCGGCTTCCGTCACCGTGTAAACGTATATCGCCAGAGAGGAAACACGGCTATCGCTATCCGTCTGCTGAGAAACGATATACCTACCCTTACCGACCTCGATCTGCCGCCCGTACTTGCTGAATTTGCAATGCGTCCCCGCGGACTCGTGCTCGTTACCGGCCCTACCGGTTCGGGTAAATCTACCACCCTTGCCGCTATGATCGACCATGTAAATCTGCATAAGTCGGCGCACATAATCACCGTAGAAGACCCTATCGAGTATATGCACGCGCACAAGAGATGTATGGTAAACCAGCGTGAGATCGGCCCCGACGTTCCCAGCTTCTCTATGGCGCTGAGAGCTGCCCTTCGTGAAGACCCGGACATCATACTCGTCGGAGAAATGCGTGACTTCGAGACTATCGAAGCTGCCGTAACCGCCGCTGAAACGGGCCACCTTGTTATGAGTACCCTTCATACCACCGACGCGGCTTCCACCATCGACCGTATCATCGACGTATTCCCTGCTCACCAGCAGCATCAGATAAGAACTCAGCTCGCTTCGGTACTGGTAGGAATATGCACCCAGACCCTTTGCCGCACTATGGACGGCACCAGCCGTGTAGCCTGCTGCGAGATACTCGCCGCTACCGACTCTATAAAGGCTATGATCCGCGACGACAAGGTACACCTCATCGGCTCGGCTATGCAGACAGGTAAGCAGTACGGAATGCAGACCCTCGACCAGGAGCTTGCAAAGCTCGTGCGCGACAGAAGGATCACTATGGAAGTTGCGCTTGAAAAGTGCCTGAACGCAAACGACCTCAAGAGATTTATCGCTGCGGCTAAGGCGTAAAAATTCACCCCTTTTGAAAGGAATCAAAAATGATATACAAGCATAAGGTGCAGTATTACGAAACGGATAAAATGCAGGTGGTGCACCACTCAAACTACATCCGCTGGATGGAGGAGGCGAGAGTGGAATTTCTCGAGAAGATAGGCGCTTCCTTTGTTTCGCTGGAGGAGATGGGTATAATCAGCCCCGTTACCGAGGTGAACTGCCGCTACGAAAACATGATGCGCTTCGGCGACACCGCCGAGATAGACGCCTGCCTAGAGGAATTCAGCGGCGTGAAAATGCTTGTCAGCTACACCATGCGAAATGCCGAAACGGGCGAGGTATGCTGCGAGGCGGAGAGCCGCCACTGCTTCCTCGAAAACGGCAGGATAATCAACATGAAGAAAAAGCACCCCGAGATATACGCCAAGTTTTTGCCGCATATCGGCGAGCACGGCGAGATGAAGCTCTGAGGGCTTTCAGCGCTGAAAAATTTCAGCAAAACGCTTGACAAAACACTCGTTTTGTTATATGATATTAGTAATGGCTGAATGCCATTTATGGACAGAAGTCTGCGCTATATGGCAGACACTTATCAGGAGGAGAATATAATATGTCAAAATTTTGTGTATCATGCGGAGCACAGCTCGCGGATAACGCTGATTTCTGCACCACCTGCGGCGCAAAGCAGGGTGCAGCTCAGTCACAGGGCGCACAGCAGATAGGCGGTCAGCCGCACCAGGGCGCTCAGCAGGTAAACGGCGCTGCCAAGAACTTCGCAGACGCTGCAAAGGGCCTCGGCGCAGCCGCAGGTCAGAACGTAAAGCAGACCTTCGACGGAGTATCTTTTGATTCCGTAAAGGGCGCTATGTCTATCAACGACATCAAGAACGTTGGCAAGACCAAGAACAAGAACACCATCATCGGTCTGGCAGCCATCGCAGCAGTTATCGTTATCGTGATAATCATTCTCTGCTGCGCTATCACCCCCGGCTGGCAGAAGCCTATCGACAGAAGATTCAAGGCTATGAATAAGTGCGACGGCTCGCTGTACGCTAAGACTTTTGCCGACGCTTACAATGATTATGTAGATGAACACTATGTTGAGGACAGCGACGACTACGATTCCGTAGAGGAGTATTATGAAGAGCAGCTCAACGATATTAAGGATTACGCTGAGGACGAGTACGGCGACAACGTTAAGTACAAGGTAAAGGTACTCAAGAAGAAAGAGCTCAAGAAGTCTGACCTCAAGGACGTAGAGGACAGATATGAAGACTACTACGACGAGAGCGTTGACGTTACCAAGGGTTACAAGGTAAAGCTGAAGATCACCGTAAAGGGTAAAGACGATGACGATACCAACAACACTTGGATGAACGTTTACAAGATCGACGGCAAGTGGGTTCTTGAAAACTGATACTTGTGTTTTTAACTGTTTAATTGAACATACTGCGGAGGTCTTTTCGCGCGGAATGCGGGAAAGATCTCCGCTTTTTTATGCCGCAAAACCTTGATTTTTACCGAGGTATGTGGTATAATAAAAACGTATATTTTGAGAAACGTAAAATAAGGAGAGTATAAATGATAACTGTAAACAACCTTACCATGTCATTCGGCGGGCAGACCCTTTTTAAGGACGCTGATCTGAAATTCACGGGCGGTAACTGCTACGGAATAATCGGCGCGAACGGCGCTGGCAAATCTACATTCCTGCGCATACTCTGCGGCGACCTCGAGCCTACTAAGGGCGAAGTAATTATCCCGAAAAAAACGCGCATGAGCGTGCTGAAACAAGACCACTTCGCCTACGACGAGTACACCGTGCTCGATACCGTTATAATGGGCAATCAGCGCCTTTACGACATAATGCAGGAAAAGGACGCGCTTTACGCTAAGGAAGATTTTTCCGACGCCGACGGCGAGCGCGCGGCTGAGCTGGAGGGCGAATTTGCCGAGCTGAACGGCGGGGAGGCTGAGTCTGAGGCTTCAAAGCTGATACAGTGCTTGGGTCTTTCTGAGGATATACTTTATTCGCAGATGTCCACCCTCTCGGGCAACGAAAAGGTAAAAGTACTGCTGGCGCAGGCGCTTTTCGGCAGCCCCGATATAATACTTCTCGACGAGCCTACAAACCACCTCGATATTTACGCTATCCGCTGGCTTGAGGACTTTTTGGCTGAGTATTTCGGCACGGTGCTGGTAGTTTCGCACGACCGCCACTTCCTCAATAACGTCTGCACCCATATCGTAGATTTCGATTACGGCAAGGTGAAGATGTATGTCGGCAACTACGAATTTTGGTACGAGTCATCTCAGCTTATGCAGCGCCTTATAAAGCAGCAGAACAAAAAGGCTGAGGAGAAGATAAAAGAGCTGCAAGACTTCATCTCGCGCTTTTCGGCGAACAAATCGAAGTCGAAGCAGGCTACCAGCCGCCGCAAGCTGCTGGACAAGCTGACGGTAGAGGAAATGCCCGCCTCGTCGCGCAAGTACCCCTACATCGGCTTCACCCCAGACCGCGAGCCGGGCAAGGATATTCTAAAACTCGACAGCATATGCAAGGCGGCTGAGGACGGCTCGCCGCTGCTCAATAATATAACTTTCACACTCGGCAGAACTGATAAGGTAGCGATAATCGGCGAGTCGGAGCAGGCTATAACCATGCTCTTCAAGATACTTGCCGAAGAGGCAGAGCCTGACTCGGGCAACATGAAGTGGGGAATATCCACCTCGCGCTCATATTTCCCGAAGGATAATTCGGAATATTTCAACGACTGCGACCTTTCGATAGTAGATTGGATAAGGCAGTATTCGGGCAACGAGGACACCGAAACTTACCTGCGCGGTTTCCTCGGCAAAATGCTCTTCTCGGGCGACGATATTTACAAGAAGGTAAACGTGCTCTCGGGCGGCGAAAAGGTGAGATGTATGTTCTCACGCATGATGCTCTTCGGCTCTAACGTGCTGCTGCTCGACCAGCCCACCAACCACTTAGACCTCGAGTCGATAACCGCGGTGAACAACGCGCTCGCCGACTTTAAGGGCGTAGTCATCTTCACCACCCACGACCACGAGATAATGCAGACGGTAGCCAACAGGATAATCGAGATAACCCCCGAGGGCTGCATCGACAAGATGGGCACTTACGAGGAGTACCTCGACTGGAAAAAGAACAGGGAATAATTTTATTGCTTTGAAAGGATATGATGGCAATGTTCAGAATAGCAAGCGTATTCAGCAGCAACATGGTGCTCCAGCGCGGCAAGAACGTAAACGTATGGGGCGAGGCTGACAACGGCACGACCATTACCGTAGAGATAAACGGCACTAAGGCGCACGCCGAAGCCGCCGACGGTAAGTGGAGGGTAGTGCTGCCCCCTATGCCCGCGGGCGGCCCTTACGAAATGGACGTTTTCAGCAGCGCTGTTAAAGACGGCAAGGAGATAAAAGAGTCTATCAGATTTTACAACGTCATGATAGGCGAAGTATGGCTCTGCGGCGGTCAGTCGAATATGGAGCTTGAGCTGCAAAACTGCAAGGGCGGAAAAGAGATACTCAAAGAGCTCACCCCCGAATGCAACGTGCGCTTTTACTACACCCCTAAGTGCCGCATGAATGACGAAGAGCTGGCGGCCGCCGAGAAAAACTCAGGCTGGAGCGAGGCAGGCGAGCAGGCTTCCGCAGCATGGAGCGCGGTAGGCTTCTTCTTCGCGAGAAAGCTGGCTAAAGAGCTGGGCGTTACCGTAGGTCTGGTAGGCTGCAACTGGGGCGGCACAAGCGCTTCGGCATGGATGGATAAAGAGACCATCGCCGACAGCAAGCAGACTGTATCTTACATAGAGGAATACGAATCGGCAGTGCGCGGCAAGCCCCGCGAGCTTCAGATAAAAGAGTACGACGAGTACATGGAGTACCACAACAAATGGAACGAGCGCGCGAACGAAGTTTACGCGAAAGAGCCGAACTGCCCGTGGGAGCGCGTGATAGAGCTTTGCGGCGAAAACAAGTACCCCGGCCCTATGAACTGCAAGAACGAGTACCGTCCCGGCGGACTTTACGAAACTATGCTCACCCGCGTGTGTCCCTATACCCTTAAAGGCTTCCTCTACTATCAGGGCGAGAGCGACGACCACAAGCCTAAGAGCTACTACAAGCTTTTCACCAACATGATAACCCTCTGGAGAACTATCTGGGAGGATGACGAGCTGCCTTTCATCATGGTACAGCTCCCGATGTTCAAGTATGAGAAAGACCCCGATTACAAGCACTGGTGCCTTATCCGCGAAGCGCAGATGCGCGCTTTCAAGACCGTGAAGAACACGGGCATAGCGGTGATAAGCGACTGCGGCGAATTCAACAATATCCACCCCGTAGACAAAGTGCCCGTTGGCGAAAGACTTTGCCTTCAGGCTGAAAAGCTGGCTTACGGCATGGACGTTGACGCTTTCGGCCCTATCTACAAGAGCGCGGTGTACACCGAGGACTATGTAGAGCTCAGCTTTGACTACGCTGAAAACGGCTTTGTGGTAAAGGGCGAAAAGCTCGGCACTTTCGAGATAGCGGGCGCGGATAAGCTTTTCCGCCGTGCTTCCGCCGAGATACGCGGCGACAAGATATTCGTTCACGCTGACACGGTAAAAGACCCAAAATACGTCCGTTTCGACTGGTTCAACTGGACGAACGTTACCCTCTACGGAGCAAACGGCATACCCGTTGCGCCTTTCAGAACCAGCATGAACGATGAATAATCTTATATAATATGCGAATAAAAACGCGCCTGACATTTTTCCGTCAGACGCGTTTTGTTTATGCAAAGTAAAATTTAATTATCCAGCACTGCCGAGAACTGCTTTATAAATTCGTCGGAAACTATGCCGCCCGCTTCGCCGTTCGGGTGGCCGCCGTACTTCGCCGCAGCGGGCGTTTCGGGGTCGCAGAGCAGAGAAGCGAAGTCGAAGAAGTAAACGCCCTCGTCGTTGCAGAGCTGCTCCAGCGCCGCGTTGTACTCGGTGCGCACGCTTTCCTGCTCATCGCCGTAGTCTTCGGGCGGGGCGTTAAAGACGATGACCGAGCTGCCCGCGGCTTTCAGCGGGGAGATGACCTGCTTGATGTAATCTTCTATCTCAGCCGCAGAATTTCCGCCGTCGCCGCCGTATTCGCCCGAGATTATGTCGTTCGTGCCGAAAGCAACTATCACGATGTCGGCGTTTTTGGTGCGCTCAAGCCAGTTGCCATCAGTAGCCGCGTCGCTGGAACGCGCCCAGCCCAGACCGCAGTTCCAAAAAGCGTAATCGCTGCCCAGCTTCTGCGAGATCTGCGCCGCCCAGTATTCGTAAGCCATGAAGTCGGTCTGACAGCCCTGCGTTATCGAGTCGCCGATGGCTGCCACGGTGTACTTAGCCCCGCGGTCTGCGCCGATGAGCTGCGGAAGCGGCAGGGTGTCGCAGTACTCAAAATCGCCGCTGTCCACCGAAGAAGTCGCGCTTGTAAGGTTTGCCATATTGGTAGCGGGTATCTTCTTGCCCGTCAGCGTCCACTCCCATACTAAGTAGTGGTCTTGCGGCAGGTCGAATTTCACGGCGTCGCTCCAAAAATCATCGCCCGCGGCGACCTCTCTGCCCGCTTCGCCGTTGAAAGTAACGTCGGTGTAATTGGTTATCTCATCATCGGGCGATGTACCGCCGTCGGCTATGCGCGCGCTTTCGATAGTGTAGCCGCTGACCTCCATGCCGACGTGCACGGGCGCGCCGGTGTTGTATGTAGAATCTACCGCGTTTGAGAAATAAAAGCGGTAATCAAGCTCGCCGTACTGCTCGGCGGGGAAGTAGGCGCGGTAGGTGACCGACTCGGCGTCTTTCACAATGCCGTTGTTGCCCGTAGCAACGTATGTGTTCGACTGGTAGGTGTCAAATTCGTTGCCGTTTTGCTTGTGCACGGCGGCGGTCTTTTCGAGCGGTGCTGCCGCCTGCGAGCTGCTCTCAGCCGCGGAAGAAGCGCCATCTGCCGAGCTGTTATCCTTAGAGCCGCAGCCCGTGAACGCCGTAACGGAAGCGAGCAGCATTGCCGAAGCCGCTGCGGCGCATATCAATTTCTGTTTTTTCATAAATATCCCTCGCAATAAAATACATAAATTTGTGAGTATAATATAACACGTTTTATACAGCTTGTCCAACCGCGG
>DBEZOM010000112.1:0-2862 GCA_048252855.1 Ruminococcus sp. | reverse complement strand
AAAAAAGAACAGTAAAGGAAAGACAGAATGACTCAGATAAATTTAGAAAGCCGCCTGAAAACGCGCACGGTGTATATCTTCCTCGTGCGGACAAATTCCGTATTCTCAAATATCATCTCGCTTTTCACGCGAACTAAGTACACTCACGCCTCGATCGCCTTCGACTCGCAGTGCAGCTGCCTTTACAGCTTCGCGCGGATACATACTCTGCTGCCGATACCCGCAGGCTTCGTGCGCGAGAGCGCGCAAACGGGACTGCTCAGCCTAAACCCGAACGCGCCCTGCGCAGTCTACCGCGTAAACGTCACCGAGCAGGCTTACGAAGAGCTGCGTGCGCACCTGCAAAAAATGTACCTTAATAAAAGGCGCTACGGCTACCACTACCTCGGGCCGGTATTCTGCTTCTTCGGGCTGCCGATACGCGTGAAAAATAAATACTTCTGCTCGCAGTTTGTGGCGGAACTGCTCTCGCGCTACCGCATTGCAAAGCTCAAAAAGCCCGCTTCGCTCTATCACCCGCGCGACATAGCCGAGCTTAGCGAACTTACGCCGATATTCGAGGGCAGGCTTTCGGAACTTTCCGCCGACCCCGAAAAATGCGCGCCGCAGATATTGCTCGATACACGCAAATATTCTTAAAAAATTGTGAATTGTACAGAACGCCCTTGACAATCGCCGATGGGTGCTGTATAATGTAATATATAAATTAACATCAAACGATCAAATGCGATGATTAGGAAAAAAAGCATGATGATCCCTTTGCAGAGAGCCGCGCAGGGTGGAAAGCGGCATGGGTCTTATGTGATAGCTCGTCCTTTAGCAGGCTTGGCGAAAGCGCACGGCGCAAAGTAACCGGGCACGGAATGCTCCCGTTAAAGAGCGGCGCGTTGATAGACGCGGCTGAGGCATACAGCGTGAGTTGTATGTGAATGAGAGTGGTAACACGGGTTTTTCGCTCGTCTCTTGCGTATAACAAGAGGCGGGCTTTTTTGATTTGGTTGGTTTGAGAGATCTGTAACTAATTGGAGGAAAAAACTATGGCAAACATGAAAAATTCTGAAAAGTACACACGCGGCTACTATATGCCGCCCGTAAAGTGCATGAAGTGGACAGAAAAGGAATACATTGATAAGCCGCCCATGTGGTGCTCGGTAGACCTGCGCGACGGCAATCAGGCGCTGATAATACCCATGAGCCTCGAAGAAAAGCTCGAGTTTTTCAAGAAGCTGGTAGAGATAGGCTTTAAGGAGATCGAGATAGGCTTCCCTGCGGCTAGCGAGACCGAGTACGAGTTCTGCCGCACGCTGATCGAGCAGAACATGATACCCGACGACGTGCGCATACAGGTGCTCACGCAGTCGAGAGAGCACATAATCAAAAAGACCTTTGAAGCCATCGACGGCGCAAAGAACGCGGTAGTTCACCTCTACAACTCCACCTCCGTGGCGCAGAGAGAGCAGGTATTCCGCAAGAGCAAGCAGGAGATAATCGACATAGCCGTTACCGGCGCAAAGCTCTGCAACGAGTACAAGAAAAAGGCCAAGGGCAACATAATCTTCGAGTACTCGCCCGAAAGCTTCACCGGCACTGAGCCCGAGTTCGCGCTGGAGATATGCAACGCAGTTATAGACATATGGCAGCCTACCGCCGAGGACAAGGTGATAATCAACCTGCCCGTTACCGTAGAAATGTCGATGCCGCACGTTTACGCTCAGCAGGTAGAGTATATGTGCGACAATCTGAACTGCCGCGAGAACGTAATAGTTTCGCTGCACCCCCACAACGACCGCGGCTGCGCAGTGGCAGACAGCGAGATGGGTCTGCTGGCGGGCGCTGACAGAATAGAGGGTACCTGCTTCGGCAACGGCGAAAGAACGGGCAACGTTGACATAGTAACGCTGGCTATGAATATGTATTCGCAGGGCGTAGACCCGCAGCTCGACTTCTCGGATATGCCCTCGCTGGTAGAGATCTACGAGCGCGTTACCCGCATGAAAGTCTACGAGAGAACTCCTTACGCGGGCAGCTTGGTATTCGCGGCGTTCTCCGGCTCGCATCAGGACGCTATCGCAAAGGGCATGAAGTGGCGCGAGGAGAAAGACCCCGAGCACTGGAACGTACCTTACCTGCCTATCGACCCGAAGGACGTTGGCAGAGAGTACGACGGCGACGTTATAAGAATAAACTCGCAGTCGGGCAAGGGCGGAATAGGCTTCCTGCTTCAGAAGCAGTACGGTTACAGCCTGCCTAAGAAGATGGCGGAGGACTTCGGCTACGCGGTAAAGAGCGTATCAGACCACAAGCACGCCGAGCTTATGCCTAACGAGATCTACGACATATTCCGCGAGCGCTATATGAACAAGACCGAGCCTTGCGACATCACCGAAACGCACTACGTTCAGAACGAGGACGGAAGCATAACGGCGAAGATCACGGCTATGATGAAGCCGAGCGGCGAGATAAAGATATACGAAGCGAACGGCAACGGCAGACTTGACGCGGTAGCGAACGCCGTAAAGGACGCTCTGGGCGTACAGTTCACACTGGAAACTTACGAAGAGCACGCCCTCGACCGCCACACCACGAGCGAAGCGGTATCATACGTTTCGATAGTATACGGCGGCAAGACCTACTGGGGCGCAGGCAGACACTCGGACATAATAGTTTCGAGCGTAAGGGCGCTGGTTTCGGCTATCAATAATATCGAGAGATAATTTCAGATGAATGTAAGAGGGCTTTTCCTGCCGACGGGAGAAGCCCTCTTTTTTTGCCGCAAAAATAATTGCCGAATATTTGACAAACCGCCGCAAAAGATTTATAATGTAGTTATACGATAAACAAGCTGAAAACTATACATTATAT
>DBEZOM010000111.1:0-15386 GCA_048252855.1 Ruminococcus sp. | reverse complement strand
GGTATTAGGAAACGTTTTCATAGAACATTTTGTAGACGTAAAGTAAACATAGCGTGAACTTTGCCCGCGCGTTAAAATGCTAAAAATTTTCGCCGCACCGAAAAATTTTCACTTTTATGTTAAAATTCATTGACATCTTTTTATAAATATGATATAATATTTGTGTCGATATAAGTATAAAACTGTAATTTTTTCACAAGGAGGCTGGTCAAATATGTTCAGATCGCTGCTTCGCAAAGCAGGATTTGCCCTTATTTCATACGGCACGCTTTTCACGCCGCTGATAGCTTCGGCTGAGGACGGCGACGTTACCATAGCAGCCGTGGCGGGTTTTCCCATCGGCGCTATAATCACGGGCTGCATTTTGGTTTCTTTGAGCCACACTAAGGAAAAAGCTACCAAGGCCGATGATTACGTCAACGGAAAACTAAAGATCAACGAACAGTCGGACGTTTACCTCAGAACTACTACCGATAAGGAAGAGATCGGCGACTGATCTTAGCGCTACACCATTTAGAAACTAAGGGAGAAAAAATAATATGGCTGCAAATATTTCATACAAATGCCCTACCTGCGGCGCAGAGATATTCTGGACGGCTGATAAAAACTGCTTTGAATGCGAATACTGCGGAGATAAATTCTCTATGGAGGACATGGAAGCAGACGGTCAGGGCGGTACAGATACCGAAAACGTCGAGGCGCACGAGGAGGTCGAAGAGGGCGAATACCATCAGTCGAGCGACGGAACTGTCGGCAACGACCTGGTAAAATACACCTGCTCACACTGCGGCGCTGAGATAATCACCGACCGCGCTACGGCCGCGACGATATGCGTGTACTGCGGCAACGCCGTGGTAATGGGCGAACAGATAATCAACGATTTCGCGCCCGACTACGTTATACCTTTCAAGATCGAGAAAAAGCGCGTAATGGAGGAATTCCACAAATTCAGCAAAAAGCCGCTTACGCCGCGCGATTTCGATTGCGACAAGATAGTCGATAAAATGCAGGGCGTGTACATACCATTTTGGCTTTACAGCGGCAGATGCAGAGGAAAATTCAAGGCTGAGGGCATGAAAGAGCGCAAATGGCGTCAGGGCAAATACAGGTACACCGAGTGCAAGTATTACGACGTTTACCGCGACGGCACAATGGGCTTCGCGAAAGTGCCCGTAGACGCTTCGTCCAAAACGGACAACGACGCTATGGACTCGATAGAGCCTTACGATTACAAGGACATGGTGCCCTTTAAGCCCGCGTATCTTTCCGGCTTTCTCGCCGAGAGATTTGACGAGGATAAAGACACCTGCTACCCGCGCGCAAAGCTGCGCATAGAAAACTCTACTGAGGATATTATCAAAAAGTCTTGCGACTACGATAGTCTTACCAAGCAGAGCTTTAAAAAAGATGTGGTGATACACAAGACCGAGTACGCGCTGATGCCTACATGGCTGCTGTACACCACTTACAAGGATAAAAAATACTTTTTCGCTATGAACGGTCAAACGGGCAAATTCATCGGAAATCTGCCGATAGATAAAGTGAAGCTCGTGATCTACTCGGCGCTGGGCGGCGTGCTCGGCACGGTGATCGGCGCGATAGCGGGTGTACTGGGGCTGTTTTCATAATGAGCGAAGATAATATCGTTAAGCTGATAACACTGGCGGTAGTAGTAGCCGTAGTGATCGGCGTTATACTCATTATAAAGTCGGCGGTCGATTCGGCAAGGCGCAGGGTGAGAAATATGCTCAACTCCAGCCTGCTGGGTCAGATAAAGGCGGCTACGGAGGAAACTGCGAAAACGCCTGCTACCCTCTCGGGCTCTGAGGGTCTGATGAAGATACGCATAGCAAAAGACTTTCCCGAATTTGACGCGGAGATAGCGCGAAAGATAGTTACAGGCACGCTGACGCAGTATTTCGCGATACTGAACGCGCGCAGCGGTGCTGATGCTTTGAGCGTGCACTGCACCGAGTCATTCGTAACTGAGCTAGCGAACAGCCTTGACAGCGTTACTACTACATACGGCGGGGCTAAAGTGCACCGCGCCGTGATCTCGGACTACCGCAAAAACGGCGAGCAGTCCACTATAATATGGCAGGCGGCGGTGGAATACACTCTGCCCGGCAAGATGCTCTCGCAGCACGTTTACGAGGTGCGTTACAGCTACTACCTCGCCGCGAACAGCGACCAGGCGAGCGAGAGCCTGATATGCGACAACTGCGGCGCGCCGGTGACCACGCTGGGCGCTAAGGTGTGCGAATACTGCGGGGCGGAAGTAATAGCCTCAGTAGAGCGCACATGGAAGATCAACGCGATAACCAAAACGCGCTGACTTCAAAATGAAAAAATAATTTTTACGATATAACGAATATATCAGAAAGGAACGAAAATCATGGGTTTAATTAGAATGTTTGCATCGGCAGTAGGCTCTAACCTCGCCGACCAGGTAGTGGAGTATTTCCGCTGCGACGGACTCAATCAGGACACTATGTGCGTGCCCGCGACCAAAGTTATGAGAGGAAGAGCGGTAAACAACGGCTCTAACGACTACATCTCCAGCGGCTCGACCTTCGACGTAGCCATCGGACAGGCGGCTCTGCTCGTAGAGGACGGCAAAGTTTGGGATATGGTAGTTGCCACCGATAACGACACCGCGGGCCACTACAAGTACGATTCCTCGACCGCGCCCTCTATCCTCGGCAGCGGCTTTAAGGATCTCATGCCCTCGATAAAGGACATCGGCAACAGATTTACCGCGGGCGGTCAGGCCACCCACACCATGCGCCTTGTTTACATAAACCTCAAGCCGCTGGTAAATAACAAGATCGGCTTCGGCAAAGTGCCTTTCCGCGACGGCGAGATGAACCTCACCCTTAACGCGCAGGGCCACGGCTCGTTTGAGCTTCAGATAGTAGACCCCGGCGCTTTCTACGAGAACTGCATACACGATATTTCCAAGCCTTTCGTTAAAAACGAGGGCGACGGCGCGGCGTTCATAGAGCAGCTCAAGACCGATATGAAGCCGAAATTCGGCATCGCGATCTCGAAGCTTTCCGCAAAGAGAATACCTTACGATATGATAATCAGCTACGCCGACGACCTCGGCAACGAGATGAACCAGCTTCTCAGCGAGCAGTGGACGCCAAAGGGCGTAAAGCTGGGACAGGTCTCCATCGAGCTGAACGTTGACGACGAGTCTAAGAAGCGCATCGCGAAATTCCAGGAAGCGCAGACTGCGGGCAGCAACCCGAGCATGCTCTACGCTATGGACAGAATGTCGATAAACAATGCGCGTGAAACAGCAGCAGGCAACTCCGCAGGCGCTATGGCAGGCTTTATGGGCATGGGCATGGCAGGCGGAATGATGGGTCAGGCTATGGATCCCTCTATGTACAACCAGCAGATGCAGGCTAACATGGCGGCTCAGCAGCAGCAGGCGGCAGCTCCAGCACCTGCACCCGCAGCAGCGCCCGCTGACGGCTGGACTTGCGAATGTGGACAGAACAACACAGGCAAGTTCTGCCAGGGCTGCGGCAAACCTAAGCCCGAGCCGAAGCCTGCCGCCGATAGCTGGACTTGCTCCTGCGGCGCTACCAACACAGGAAAATTCTGCATGGAGTGCGGCAAACCGCAGCCCGCAAAGGCTGATGGCTGGACCTGCTCGTGCGGAACGGTGAACAAGGGCAAATTCTGCGCCGAGTGCGGCAAACCCAAGCCCGCCGACGAGCCGCTCTACAAGTGCGACAAGTGCGGCTGGGAGCCCGCCGACCCGAAGCACCCGCCGAAGTTCTGCCCCCAGTGCGGTGACCCCTTCAACGAAAACGACATTCAGTAATTTTCACACAGATACAGCAAAGGCTGCGGTTTTATCCGCAGCCTTTTTGTTTTTCAATTGACGAGCACCGCGCGCACGGTAACTCTGCTCCAGCCGCTCCATGTGCAGGTGAAAACTGTCAGATCCCAACTATCCGAGCCGCTTTTCATCGTCGGCAGGTCGTTTCCGCCGACCAGCACCGAGTAATCGACCTCATAATCATGCCGCACGCCGTCGATGGTGGTGAGGTAGATCTCGTCGCCGCTGTTCAGCTCTTGCAGCCGCGAGAAAAATCCCTTGTAATTGTGCCCCGCGATTATGATGTTACGCCCCGCGACCGAGCCCGAGTAGCGGCAGGGCGCGGCGGCGAGGTTATCGTAGCTCCACTCGCGCATTACGGGCAGCCGCACGCCGATCTTCGGAATCTCGATTATGCCCATGTACATCTGCCCGTCGATCTCTAGGGCGGCGTCCTCCTGCTCGGCGGGTTCGGAGTCGGCGGCGCTTTCCACCTCCGACGCTGCGGGCGATTCAGACTGCGCCTGCTGAGCGGCTATCGCCTCGTCCAACTTTTGCAGAGCGTTCGCCGCAGTCTTATCCGCATTATCCGCCTCTCTGAAATTGGCAAAAATCAGAAACAGCGCCGCCAAAAGCAGCGCTGCCCCTGCGGCGATGAGCACAACGCCGCGTTTTTTATTCGTCATTATCGTGTTCCTTTTTCGCGCAAACTCTAAGACCCATGCCGATCAGCACGATGCCGAGCGCCGAGAATATCGGAACAGGCCACCAAAGCTGACCCGTCTGCGGAACTTTTTCGCCGCTGCTGGTAGAATTTGTCGTGCCCGAACTGGTAGATGTGCTGGAGGTCGAGCTGGAAACGTCGGAATTGCTCGAGGTATCGGTGCCGCTTGAGGACTCCTCCGAGCTGCTGCCGACGTCAGAAGAGCTGTCGCCCTGCGAGCTGCTGGGCGGAACTTCGGTCGATTCGAATTTCGGATAAACTGTAAGATCGTAGCTGCCGTCGGCGTTCGCCTTGACCTCGATTATCGCGGGGGCGGGGTCGTAGGTGACGTCGCCGATCGTGATATTCTCGCCCGAAAGCAGGTAAAGACCCGCCGCAACGCCGTTCACGCTAAGCTCGCCGTTTTCGTCAGCCGCAGCCGTCCAATCGGGCAGCAGACCGTCAGCAATGGCGTTTTCCTCGAGAATCTGCGCGGCTTCCTGCATAGCCGAGGCGGAAAGGTCGCCGAAATCGGCAGGATAATCGGCAAAATCGCCCTCGAGCACAAATTCGCCCGTCGCAAGGTGCGAACCGACGCGGTAAATATTCCACTTTATTCCGGAAAGCGCCGTGCCGTCGTCCTTGCTGACGATATTCAGCGTGCCGCTCTCCGACTGCGCCTCGTCGGCGTGCGCCGCGGCAGCCGTGCCGAGCATGATATACATTACCAGCCCCAGCGCACACATCAGCACGCTGAAAAGCCGAATTTTCCTTGTATTCATTATTACACCAAGCCTTTCCAGCCTACCCGTTTTTCCGAGCGGCTATCATATTTTTCTGTATTTTCATTTTTATCGCAAAGCTCCGCCATCGCGCTTTCGGCGTTGAAACGGCGCTTTTTGCGCTTGCCGCCCAGCACCCAAATGCAAATAAGTACCAGCAGCAGCGGCGCGGCGACGAAAGGTATCACCTGCATCGAGTCGATCTGTGTCGCGTCGGCGGTGATCTTAAATTCCGCTTCCTTTTCAGCGTTGCTGACCCTATGCGCACGCACAAGCAGCCTGTGCGAATTTATTCCGTACGGCGTGCAGGTCGTCAGCGTAACGTAGTCCTTGCCTTTCACCAACTGCAAAGCTTCCGTTTGGTCAGGCTCGACTATCAAAATTTGGTCTACGCGGTATGTATAGGTATCTTTCAGCACGGTTATCGTAAAATCGTCGCCCTCGGTCAGCTTATCCAAGTCGGAAAAAAGCTTCGCCGACGGCAGACCGCGGTGCGCCGAGATGACTGCGTGGGTAGTTTCACCGCCGACGGGCAGCGAACTTCCCTGAAAATGCCCCACCGCCACGTTCAGCACCTCTTTGCTGGTGCCGTGGTAGATGGGCAGCTCAACGCGTATCTGCGGAATGGTAATGTATCCCATTATTCCCGTGCCTGTGATGTCAAGAATTTTATCGTAATCGGGCACCTCATCGTAATTTCTGAATGGGTCGGAAACGCCCGCAAGCTCACGGTTGTACTCGTGCGCGCGCCCGATTATCTCCTCGTACTCCTCGTCAGTCATGCCCGAAACTGCGCGTTGGTATCCGGCTACAGCTTTTGACATATTTCGGTTGTTGAACCAGTTACTGAACGATGGATACAGCATCACGGAGAACCCCACAAGCAGAGTTATGACCAGTATCACAGTCGATTTGCTTATCTTCCGCTTAGTCTTAACTTTTTTTTCGCTCGCGCTCATGCTTATGAAGCCCTCCCTGATGCCCGACGGCTGTGCGTTCGCCGTCGGACAAAGGTTTTATAACGAATTTTTATTCGTGAAATTATTCAGCGTCCTTAGCTCTCTTCTTGCTAACGAGGATAACTGCGGATGCAAGTACCAGTGCGCCGCCGCCAACGTAGAAGAGCTTGGTGCCGATGCCGCCGGTCTCAGGAAGCTCAGCGCCCTTGGTGTTCTTAACGGTCAGAGTTGCGGTGTAGCCGTTTACGCTGACCTTTGCGTTATCAGTAGCAGTGTAGGAATTGGTATCAGTGCCGCCCTTGATAGTACCTCTTAACTCACCGAGAGCATCGCTTGCGGTGGTGTTCCAATCCTGAGACATAAACTTTGTAGCTTTAAGGGTGATCTCGAAGGGCTCGCTGGGCAGGTTGTAGTCTGCGGGAGCTTTCGTTTCGGTAACGATGTATGTACCGCCTTCCATACCCTTGATAGCGATAAGACCATTTTCGTCAGTGGTAAGAGTGCTTGCTTCCGCTGCATCTACCCAGCCCTGGAAAATGCCGTTTTCTACCTTAGCGTACTTGCCGGTAGCCTTGTCCTGAAGAGTAAACTCAGCGCCCTGAAGCTTCTTGCTGTCGTCAGCCGAGTCAACCTTTAAGGTGTCGAATTCGTAGGTAAATACTATTACCTTGTCCTCGGGAGTCTTGCCGGTGTTGTTTGTTCCGTCGCCGGTAGCGTTAGGATTGTTCGAGAATTTCAGGTCAACCTTATTCTCGTTACCGTTCAGACCGATAACTGCATCGTCATCAAGAACAGCGGTGTAATCAACAGTTACCTTAGGAGTAACGGTGGAGAAGTCGATGTCGTTATCCTTCATTATTTTCTTGATGTCGTTGTCCTTAGCCTTGATGCTGATGCTTGTAGCAGTCTTGCCATTGACGTCGATAGTATCGCTGATAACAATATCGAAGTCAGCGGTAACTACCTTGTCGCCGATCTTTACGGTGAAATCGTCAGCGGAAGGTGCCTTGAAGCCTGCGTCAAGAGTATCGCTGAACTCATAGTAGTAGCTATCGTAAGCTGCAAATTCGTCAGCGGCAGGCAGAGTACCGATCAGCTTGAAAGGTACAGACTCGCCGATGAAGTGGTCTGCAACGTCGTTGTATCCCGTGCCGTAGCCTGCATCGTTAGCGTAATCCTCTTCGTAAACCTTCTTCTCTACCTTAGGCTGGTCAGCCTTTACAGCAACGCTGGTGTTCTTAACAACTTTCAGCATATACTTGCTGTATGCGTCTGCTTCGGGAACGGTCTTGTCCTTTACGAAGTAGTAACCGCCGTCGAGGTCTGCAAACTCGTAGCCGCCGTTAGCTGCGGTGCTTGCTGCTGCGTTGTCTTCGTCAAGGTTAGCGCTTACTACCTTTGCGAAAGAGTCAACGAGTTCTGCATGCTCAGCAAGTGCATTGTAAACTTCCTGAGCGCTGGTGCAGTTAGCAAATACACTGCCGAGCTTTGCGTCTGACTTCAGAGCAGTGAGAAGGTTCTCGCCCTTAACGCCGTTGCCCCAAACTACATTTGTCATAGACTTTGTAGCTTCTGTGCTTACATCACCGTCAAATACCTGGTAAGCATTGTATGCATGACCGGTTCTTTCATCATTGATGGTGAGGGTGTAGCTGGTCGTGGTCGCTGCGGAAACACCCATTGCAGAGGTAGCCGCTACCATGCTTACAGCCATGAGCACCGCTGCCGCAGTGCCTGCGATTCTTTTCGACTTTGTCATAACATTCTCTCCTTTTGAATTAAATATTATCATTTTTTAAGCGTTTTTTCTGCGCTTGTTAACGATGTAGTATACCGCCGCGCCGATTATCATAGCGCCGCCCGCCGCGTAGAATACGCGTGTGCCGATGCCGCCCGTTTCGGGTAGGATAACGTCGCCGGGCTTCTGGGTATTTTTGTTAGTGAGGATTATAACGTCGCTGCTGCCTACGCCGTTTACCGAGTAAACCGGCGCGTAGTTTTCAACGTCGGTCTTTTCGGTAACGTAGTAGTACCAAATATTGCCGTCAGAATCCTTTTCGGCGATCTTGTCGCCCGTAACACTCAGCTTCCAGCCGTCAGCAGTCGTCAGCGTGTATGTGCCAATGGTTTCGCTTGCCGCTCCGTCGGGCAGCTTGCCGTTGCTGTCGGGCGCTGTGGTCGATCTTACCAGCTCAACTTCTACCGAGTCAACGGGCGCGTTCGCCGCAAGACCGGTATTCGTCAGCCATTCCTTAGTTATCGTCAGACCTTTCGAGTTGAGCACGGTAACTGCCGCGCCCTCGTCGTTCACGCCGTTATTGGTGTAATGTGGGGTGTAGCCGTCTATCGGCTCTTCGTGAACGTAGTAGTAATACGGCTGTTCAAACTCGTTGCCGTTTACCAGATCTGTCCATTCAGCCGTCCAGCCGTTCGCTTCGTTCAGCGTCTTTTCCGAGCCTTCGACAAGTTCCGCGTCCGCGGGCAGCGAACCGTCGTCTACCTTTTGAGTAGAGCGGTAAAGCGTAAATCTTACGTTCTCGGGACGGTCGGCAGAGTCGCCGTCAGCCCACTGCTTTGAAGCGCTTATCGAAATGTTCTTTCTGTTCTTGATGTTGAGCGCATTGCCCGAATTGAGGTAAAGCACATCGTCAGATTTCAGCGTGCCGCCGTTCACGTTGGTGCTCGGCAGGTTCTTCGGCGCTTCCTCGTATGTGAAATACTTGGTCGCGAGCAGCGTATCGTCGTAGCCCGCGGGCGCGTCGACCTCTATCAGCGCGTAGACCGTTGCCTTTTCGGGCTTGAAGTACAGTGCGCTATTGGTAAACGTGCTTATCTTAGCCGCGTTAGCCTTTTCGCCCCATGCCGTATCGGCAACTGTATAGAAGTTATCCTCGGTGGTAGGCGCGGTAAATTCGGTCGCGTATACCCACTTGTTCGCGGTGGTGTCGTACTTAGCGAGGACAAATCCTGCCTTGAGGCGTACAGCCGTGTCGCCAACGTCGAGCTTGTTTATCTCGATAGGCTCGCTGTTGATAACGCCCGCCTGCGAATCATCGTGCGCCTTGTAAGTCACATTGCTCGAGTCGCTCTCTCCGCCGTATCTGGTGGAAGCGCTTACCTTATTGCTCGCGCCGATGGAGAAAACTTCGTCCGAGCGGGACATATAGGTGTAGGTTATCTTGAGGTGTTCGCCGTCGGGCACCTGCATGGTCAGCTTGGCGTCCGCCGTGTCGCTTATCTCGTAAGCTTCATATGAAACAGATTCCGGTTTGTAATTGCTTTCCGAATATCCCTCAAAGTAAGCAAATGCAGAGCTTCCATTTACAAAATCACTGCTTATATCCGCTTCAAATGTGTAAGTGCCGTCAGAATTAGAGGTGATCTCCGTATGCGAAGGTTCCCATACGCCATTTTTATTGAGGTTTTTAATAAAGCTGAATTTTGTTGTTTTGTTTGCATCGCCCGTGAATGTGAGCTTCAGCTTTCCGCCCGCTTTAAGTCCGTCGATCTTAAAGACCTTGGAGTTGCTGTTGAGCGCGTGGTCAAGATACGGATTATAGCCCAATTTATCGTAAGTTAGCTCATCTGCCGATGTAACTTCCGTTATCGTGCAGTTCAGCTTCTTTACGTCCTTAGCCTTGTTCTCAAAGTTGTATGTGAAGTCAACGGGCGTTGTAGTGCCGTCGGCGTTGACCTTTTCCACCTTGATGGACTGCAGGCTTACGTTCATGTACTTGCTGCCGTCGCCGTTTACTACGCTTCCCGCGTGGCCCGGCTTGACGTATACGGGCTGATTGTTTTCGTCAAATACCGGCTGACCGTTCTCAACTTTCTGCTCGTACTTGACCTGCGTGTACTGGGTCTTATCGAAGTTGAAAATATCGGTAAGAGTTATGGTCGAGCTGTTCGGCGCAAGGGTCAGTCCGTCGGGGTTTACGTCCAGCTCGTAGGTTATCGAGCCGCCCGCCGCCTGCGGTCTTGCTCCCTTAGTCAGCACCGCGTTGCCCGAGGGGTTGAGGTTCGGCTTGCGGTCTATCGTGTATTCCTGGCTGCTCTTTTCGCCGTCGCTGTCGGCTATAACGTTCTTGAAGTCAACGCTCTTGCCCTCTGCGACCATCGCTTCGAGGTCGGCGGTCGGGATATACGCCGCGTATGCGAATACCAACTTGTAATTTCTGCCGCTTCCAAAGATCTTGAAAGTTATCTTGGTAGGATCGTTCTCGTCGATCTGATAATAATCCCACCACTGACTGTTATTATAATTCTTTATCTCGCTTACGCTGCTGTCGCCATATTTCCATATCGCAAGGTTAGGCTTGTTCGACCAATTACTGGTCATATTTGCGACTGTGTAAAGCTTGAAGCCCTCGGGCAGAGTATCTGTAAGAACTACGTCCTTGTTATCGTAATCGCCGTTATCGTTGAGCTCCACTTTGTATCTCAGCAGATAGCACTCTTCGCCGTCTACCGTTACAGTTTCGAGGTCTTTGAAATCTACGGTGGTTTTTGCGGTGGTGTCGTCGCCCGCTGCGCTCTTTACCAGCTTTTGGTCGCTTCTCTTGGTGTAGTCCTTAGAAACTTCCTTTTCGTTAGTGCCGTCGTCAGCCTTGTTGTAGAAAGTTACCTTGTCGCCCGCGTCGAGCTTGCTGATGTCAACTGTTGTAAAGTAGCTAAGCTTTATACCCGTGATGTCTTTCTCGCCGTCGGTAATGGTTATCTTAAATTTGCTCGCTTTTCCGTCAGCCGCGTCTACCTGCGTGAGCTTTATAGTGCCCGCGCCCGTGTATTCCGCAAAAGTATCGCTGCCCTTGTATCTCACATACACCTTAGCCGCCGCAAGCTGTTCCTCGGTGATGTAGTGCTCGGCGCTGTCGCCTTCGTCGCCCGTAGCTGAGCGCATCTCGTCGTAAAACTCGGCGTCTACAAATCCGCCCTCTTCGCCCGTGTACTCAGCTTCCCACTTCTGGGTGATGCTCTGCTTGTCGTCCGAGATCTTAGGATCTCCCGAAGACCACTTGTTTACCGACGACGAATCGTAGTAAGTAGCCTTAACGTCGCCCGTCGAGTAATTAAAGCCGTCCTTGCCGATGCTTGCATTGTTGATGGAAGTCCAGCCGCCGTCTGCATCCTTTGAAGCGTAGTCGGTGTCCTTAGCGGGGGTCGAGTATTTTATATCGACGTAAACATAGCCCTGCCAGTCGGGGGTACCGTTAACTTTGCCGATCTTTACGCCCGTGACTTTGCCGTTTTCGTCCTTTACTAATGTATAGTCCGCGCCGTTCATCGTAAGGCTGCCGCCGTCGTTGAGCTGTTTTAAAAGCAGCGGGTCGTCAAGCACGAAGCCCTCCAGCGTTTCCTTGTCGGTCGATACGCGGTCGGTAAGTTTGATAGTCCAGTCGATCTGCGAAGAGCCCTGCTTAGGACTTCCGCTCTTGCTTATGCTGAACTGATTTTTTTCTACCTTTGCATAGCTGTCCTTGCCCTTGCTGGGGTCTTTCGGCGGGCGCAGGGTAGCTTTGTTCTCGTAAGCGCTGTCGTCAGACTTGTTAGCGTCGGTAACGTATGTAAATTTTATCTCCTTATCGGTAAGCCCCTCTTTAAAGGTTATCTTGCCGTCGGAAACTTCGTAGTATTTCTTGTCGATGCCGCTTATAACGGTATCTGCGGTGATGGCGCTGTCCTCTATGTAGTAGCCGTCCATATCAGTTCCGGCGTCGTTCTTCACCTTTATCGTCCAGGTTATCTTGTCGTCAGCGCCGTTCTTGCCGTACTCGGCCGAGCCGCTCTTATCAACGCTGAAACCGCTCTCAACGTAAACCTGCTTTGAATCGCTTACCTTTGAATCGTCAGGCTTTACGAGGGTAGCCTTGTTCTTTACGTTAGTGCCGTCGAAAAGCTGGTCGCTGTCTACCTTAGTGGTGTATTTCAGCGTAACTTCCGTATCGGTAACGCCGCTGTTGAATACGAACTGCTTGTTCGCCGCGTCGTAAGTGCCCTTGTCGCAGTCGATAACGGTGTTTTCGTCAAACATCTCGTCCGTTACCTTAAAGCCGTCGAGGTCTTTGCCGTCGGGGTTCTTTACCTTAACGCTCCAAGTTATAGTGCCGTCCTTATTGTAAACGGCGGATTTCTCAACGCCCGCGTTGCCGTACTCAAAGCCCTTTACGGTAACGGTGCTCTCGACGTTATCGCCTATCGGTATATCTACCGCATCTCTGTTGTCGCCGTCGCCGCGAACTACGTCAGCGTTGAACTGTACATAGCAGCCCGGTATCTTAGCGTCCTTGTTCTTCGCGATGAACTCTTCATCGGTGAAGTGTATAACTATAAGTCCGTTTTCCTCTATACGGTATTCGCCGACAGCCTTGCCTGCGTACATTACGCTTCCGAGTACGCCCTCAGAAGGCAGACCGCCCTTCGGCACGTCTATTTTAGGAGCGTTCGCGTCGCCCGAATCTACTCTGTCGGTATTCAGATTATAGTAAATGTATGTATTTCCGTTGGTGATGGTATTTTCGGGCAGCTCGTAATTCAGCTCGAACTTTACCTTTATGCCGCCGTCGCTGTCTGGGCCTGCCTCTATCTGCGTGGCGTCTACCTTTACAACGTCGGGCTTGAAGAGGTGCGCGCCCTCGGGCGGCTCTGTATAGGGTATGGATATTCCCTCTTTATCCACATTTGTTTTAGCGTCCCCCGCAAGGCGCTTAGGCGTCATGCTTATCGCGGGCATGATAAGACCCGCAAACACCGAGATCACAACAGCCATCGACATTACGGCTGCCGCTATCCTCCCGCGCTTGCGGTATTTCCTTTCCTTTAAGTATTGGCTTATCTTTTGTTCGATATTCTGCACGATATGTTCCCCCTCTCGGAATTTATCGAAAGCCGCGTGCAGATATTGGCGGCGTTAAATTCTTTCACATCACAGAAACTTCAGCTTTTTCAGCGGCATTATGCGCATCACTACCCTGCCTACTACCGCTTCCTCGCTTACGCAGCCGATAGCCGATGAGCGGCTGTCGATAGAGGTAGACCTATGGTCGCCCATTACGAATATCCGCTGGTCGGGCACTTGGTAAGGCAGGCTTATATTGCACTCGCCGAATGCTTTGTCTTTAACGTAAGGCTCGTCCAGCTTTTTGCCGTTTACATAAACGGTGCCGTCGTCCTTTATATCAACGGTATCGCCCGATACAGCGATAACGCGTTTCAGCAATATTTTGTTATTGTAGTAAAAAGCTACTATATCGCCCTGTTTGAAATCGCCGCGCCGCTTGCACACCACAAGCTCGTCGTTGGCGAGAGTAGGCGTCATGCTCGTACCCGTTACCCTGAGCACGGGCAGAAAAAGCATGGATATTATAACAGCCAACGCCGCCACCACTATCAGCGAAGCCGCGGTGCTGTAAAGCATACGCATAAATCCCGCGCGCGACCTGCGCCTTGCAAGCTCGGCTTTGAGCTGTTCGGCGGTTGGCAGGTCTTTGGCTAACTCACGTTTACTGCTCATACCGCTCACTCTTCCGCGCCCTCCGTTTCGGGCTTGGCGGGCGTATCCGCGCCGAAGCGCTCTTCGTAAAGCTTTTTCACGCGCATAGCCGTTGCCGAAAGCAGGTCGCCCTCGCCGCCCGCAATAGTGCGGCGCAGAGCCTCGTTCTCCACCCTCAGCGCGTCTATCTCTTCGCGCATGGCGGCGAGCAGCTCTAAAAGCTCTCTTTTATTCAGTTTTTTAAGCTCTTTATCGGTCATAAAAAACACTTCCCGCCCGCAGCGCCGCCGCATTTAAAAATAGGCGCACTCCGAGCATTTAATACTGTAAACATATTATATCACTATGCTATCACACTGTCAATATTTTCTCAAGCATTTTGTACATCTTATACAATCATGCAGCGATGCGTGTGGATATTTTATACAATTTTTCGATTGATACTTGACCGGTTTTGATACATATTTTTACATATATGTATTTCGGTAAATTCACTTCTGCGCGTCCGCGGCGGCTTTCAGCATATCTAAATATTCCAGTTTTACGCTTTCGGGCGAGATTATCTGCGCCTTGTCCGCAAACTGGAAAAGCCAGCCGAAAAACGGCGGCTCGGGCTTTACTTTCACCCGCGCGGTGAACCAGCCCTCCTCCGCGGGCACGAGCCAAACGTCCTTGCCGAAGCGATCGAGCACGGCGTTTACAAGCTTGTCGCTGAATTTTAGGCAAACGTCGCAGACCTCGCCGCTGAACATCGAAAAGGTCGAATTGAGGTACTGCGGCAGGCTGAAATCGGCGGGCGCGGTCTTTATCGGCTCTTCCAAAAGCTGCACGCTCTCCATTCTATCAACTCTGAAATTAGATATACTGCCGTACTTTTCATAATATGCCACAAGGTAGTATCGCTCGTCGCTCCAGGTCAGCGCATAGGGCGAGCATACGCGCAGACCCTCGCGGTATTTCTTTTTCTTATCCGCGCCGTAGTCGAAATACTTGAAAGCTATCTGCTTTTTGGATGAGATGGCAAGATTTATAGCGTCTACATTGAGATATATCTTCTCGTTCATCGACTTCACCCTATCGGTGACGTACACCTGCCGCTGTATCTGCCTGCCCTCGTAAACGCTGGCGAGCGACTCTATCTTTTTCAGAAGCTGCTCGGATTTGCGCTGGGTGAGAAATCGCGCCGAGCTTACCGCGTCGGCGAGCAGCTTTAATTCGGGCAGCTCAAATTCGCGCGAGGCGAGGTAGTAGCCCGAGTATTTGCCCTTTACCGAAACTATATCCATGCCGAAAACGCGCAGCGCTTCAATATCCTCGTAAATAGCCTTGCGCGCGGCGGATATTCCGTGCCTATCCAGCTCGGCTATTATCTGCTGCATGGTAACGGGGTGCTCTTCATCGGTGCTTGTCGCGAAAAACTTCGCCAGATACAGTATTTTCAATCTTTGGTTAGCGGTAGACATATCGGCAGTACCTCCACTTTTATTTGTATTACCGGTATAATTATAGCACCTTTCGCCAAGATTTTCAAGAGGGATATGCCGACGAAAACGCCCCGCCGCCTTTTTGCCGCTAAGTACTTGCTTTTTTTTCTCTCTTATGTTATAATGTATATGTG